>JAFDHR010000123.1 GCA_019308645.1 Deltaproteobacteria bacterium | reverse complement strand
ATATCCTGACTCTTTTGGATCACTTCTTAGCAATAGACCATTTACTAAAACCATCACCAGTGCACCTGCACCTAAAAAATACCATGCATAGCGCCAGGTGAAATGGTGTACAATCCATGGGAAGGCCACTCCCATGCTGGCAAAGCCCAGCCCATATCCAGTAGAAAGGATGCCAAGTGCGAGCCCTCTTCTATTGAGAGAAAACCAACGTTGGACAACTGTAATGACCGGCGCCCACATTCCTGTGGCTCCAACTCCGGCGATGGCGTAAAAAAGGCAGGCCATCCAGAGGTTATTTGCAGTTCCCATCAAGAGAACACCAATGCCAAGGATTAGGCTGCAGCTTGTAATCACACGACGGGCTCCAAATCGGTCTGTCAAGTAACCGGTAAGGGGAGTTAGAACGATATAAGAAAAAAGGTATGCATTATAGATAGATCCACCTGCAGTTCGCCCAAAACCCAGGGTTCGGATCATTTCTGGAAGGACTACACTATATCCAAGACGAACAGAATAGTTTATAAAGAGGCTGAAAAAGCAGGTCGCCAGCACTATCCAGGCCCAGTGAAAAGATCCTTCCCTTTGCACAGATTGTTCTCCTTCTTATTGTATCAACCCAGATCAAGAAATGAAGGTCTCGAGGTAGCAGTTTAAACTGCTTTTTCAGTGATACTGCCTATCGCCTTGAATTTATAAATTAGGCCGCGGACCCGCCTGCCAGACGGCGGGCAGGTCTTCGCCCTGGCCCACACTTTTTCATTGATACGTTCCGCAGTGGATTGATCGAAGTGCTCTGCCACATAGATGAACCAGAATGCATCCACAACACGATAGTGCCAGAGCAGAAATTCAATATACCTGCGGAGTTGGACTGTATCCATATTTTCAAAGATTTCAAGGTCCATGGGACACCACTTTTTTAGGTTCAGATTGTCTTAGCTCATGACAGCCTTGCCCTTGCAAGGTTATCGCTCGTTAAATCTACATGACAGCCTTTTCAGAGTGATTAACTATTTCTGTAATGGGTAGGCCATATAAGGCTTCCGGGGATCCTTGATCCGCTCAATAAAGAAATGATAAAATTTATTTTTGAAGAAGAAATATAGGGAAAAGAAGATTTTTTGTCAACCGTGAAAAACTTGTAACTGGTGTGATTGAGCATTGTTTACTCTCCCTGTGATGTGCATGAAAGACCTGGAGATATTGTAAAAACATACCAAGTAGTCCGGATAAGAGGCCTTCTCCATTGTTTTTCCTTATAGCAAGCCTTAGTCCCTCGATTCATAAATTCGATGAAGTATTTATTTAGACTTCGGCTGAGCTCAGTCGTAGCCCTCGGGACTAAGTGCTGCTTTCGGCCATGAGCCTGTCGAGAGCCTCTAGGTCGAAAGACTCAAGCCGAATGGAGTGAGCAATCGCAAAGATTATACTCATTAGAATACGTTATAGTATTTGCGAATCGAAGCACTTAGCTTGACATGATAGTATCTATGCACTAAACAAGTATATAGTGGTATAAAGAAAAGTTAGGCTAGAAATCGTGAGGTCCGTAAACTTTTTACATGTCCTAAGGTCCTAAAGGATGCCTGCCGATTATATTGGGAATAAAGCTTCTCCCCGAGAAGAAAAAAAGACTGACCTCGGGAAGCGTCTACTCAGAACTTTTAAAGATCCTCTCTATAGAGCGTGGTCCCGGATTCAAGGCCTGAGAATCCCCATTTTCATTAAGCTCGCCGCTTTATCCACGCTACTCATCTTTATGGTTATCTCTACTATTAGTTTTTCAATGCTGAACAGGCAAAAGGAACAATTCATCGGGCAGTTAATAAACCTTGGGGAGGCCATGGCCCACATTGCAGCCAGTAATGCCCCTGATAAACTTTTAGGGGAAGAAGAGCTGAGTTTATTTCAATTGCTCAATGATATTGCCAAAAATGAGCAGGTCATATACACGCTTGTTACGGATGATAAAAATGTTATTAAGGCACATAGTAATATTGAGGAGGTAAATAAGCCCTATTCGCCCCCAGAGAACATTATCTTTCTTAAAGAAAGCGGCAATGTAAAAGTGAGTTCCTTTATTCATGAAGGGGAAGAGGTGCTCTTTTTTGAGAAGCCGATTATCTATCAGAAATTAAGGGTTGGAGACGTTCGTCTGGCTATCTCACAGAAGAAAATCTTTCAAAACATTCGTGATGCGAAAATCTTTATTGTTCTGCTCACAGCAGTAATCACCGTTTTTGGTATACTGCTGAGCCTTGGGCTGAGCAGGTATTTTTCTGGCCCTATCAGGAAACTGCGGGAGAGCACAAGTGCCTTGGGAATGGGCAATTATGACCATCAGGTAATCATAAAGCGCAACGATGAACTTGGAGATCTGGGCTCAGCCTTTAACAAGATGGCCGAGGATTTGGCGCTCAAGGAAAAGATCAGGCACTCCTTTGGCC
This sequence comes from Deltaproteobacteria bacterium, assembly GCA_019308645.1. Next base: position 4,342 of record JAFDHR010000123.1, on the reverse strand, counting down.
AATATGTAACGCCGGAGATAGTAGACCTGATACTGGCAAATCCTGATATGAAAGGATCAGAGGTTGAAGCTACTGTTCTGTTTGTTGATATAAGGGGTTTTATGACTCTCTCAGAGGATAAAGAACCAGAGAGCATTGTTGAACTGCTCAATGATTACTTTACCAGGGTTACTGATGCAGTTATTAAACATGGTGGCCACGTGAACAAGTTCGCGGGTGATGAGGCAATGGCGGTCTTTGGTGCACCAGTGCACAATCCGCAGCATGCCGAGGCAGCCGTGAGGGCTGCCCTGGATATACAGGCAGCAATTTCAGGCCTTGATCGAGAAAAACCAATAGGGGACATAGCTATTCAGGTTGGTATAGGAATAAACTCCGGGGTAATGGTAGCTGGAAATCTTGGTTCAGAGAAAAGGATGGAATATACGGTTATCGGCGATGATGTCAACGTGGCCTCAAGGCTCACGTCCCTTGCAAAGCCGGGTGAGATTTTGATCAGTGGAAAGACCTATGAATTAATTAAAGATAAAGACTGTTTGAATCTAGAGAAAAAGGGAAAGACCCTTATCAGGGGAAGAAAAATGAAGATAGGTATCTTTAAAGTACTCAGCCTAAAGGATGATGAATATGGGGAGGACAGGAAAGAGGCGGTATAGAGGTAAAGGGGTAGAAATATTTCTAGTTTTTCTTATTGGGGCATGGTTTCTCCTTCAATCAGCCTGTGCAAATTTGGGCATTGGCCAAAAGGTACCCGAAACGGCCCTTGTCACTGTCCCAAAAACTCCTGAGCCAGCTATTTCCGAAAAAAAACCCATGAAACCCCTTATATTTCGGTCAGAGGACTATATTGTTTATGTTCTGCAAGGCGGAGAGAGCCCTCTTTTGTTGGCAAAGAGGTTTTTAGGGGATGAAAGGAGATCATGGGTGATCGAGGATGCCAATGAGGGTGTTACCTTTGAAAGAGACCGGATGATTGTTATTCCTCTGAAACAGGAGAACAGGGGAGGGTTGAGTGCGGATGGCTACCAGGTGGTGCCTGTTATTTGTTACCATCGTTTTGCTGAAACCTGTAAATCTTCCCTCTGTACACCTATATCCGTTTTTGATGAGCAGATGAGATACTTGAAAGAGAATGGCTATCGGGTGATTTCATTGGGAGAGCTCCTCAATTTTATACAATATCGTCAGGCCGTCCCCAAGCGAGCAGTGACTATCACCATAGATGATGGTTATAGATCAGCTTATGATATCGCATATCCAATCCTGAAAAGATATGGTTTTACTGCAACGCTTTTCATATATACCGATTTTGTTGGGGTTGGCAAGGCTGCAATCACCTGGGGACAACTCGGAGAGATGAAGAGCGATGGTTTTGAAGTGGGGTCACATACACTGTCTCATTGTGATCTTACAAAGCAAAAAGAAGAGGAGGATGATCAGGCATATCTGGCGAGGATTAAAAAAGAGCTTATTGTTTCAAAACAAATAATCGATAAAAAACTGAACCAGGATACCGCTTACCTGGCTTTTCCCTATGGCACTTACAATCAAAGGGTTTTGCGGATTTGTGATCAAGCAGGTTATAAAATAGGGTTTTCCGCAAAGGGTGGAGGAAACCCATTTTTTGCTGATCCACTTACGTTAAAAAGGGACCAAGTATTAAAGAAGGATATAAAGTCCTTTATCGCCAGGCTAAAAACCTTTCATGAGTTATCTTTAAGGTAATACCATGTCGAGGAAAGGCCAATTTTTTATCTCTCTCATTGTAGTGACATCGGTTATCAGTTGTGCACCCATGGTAAAGAAGCCCCCGGAAAAGATTGTGGAACTTCCAGAGAAGAGATTTGGAAGGAATTATTTCCGAAAGGCAAGGGAGCATGAAGATAAGGGTGATCTGGTTGTGGCATTAAAACACTATAAACTTGCCATAACTGTGGATCCCCAGAATCATGAGGCCCTCGAGGGGAAAAAACGGCTGGAAATTAGCCTCCGTAATCTGGCAGAGGGACATTATGAGGAAGGCCTGAAATTCCACAGAGAAGGGAAGTATGGCCTTGCCCGACACCAGTTCCTGATTGCCCTAAGGCTCTGGCCGGATTATCCGGAAGTAATCAAAATGCTTACATCCAGAAAACGAATACAGATCAAAAGATATATTGTTCATACGATTAAAGCGGGAGAAAGCCTTTCCAAGGTGGCAAAGATTTACTATGGAGATTTCCGGAAATTTCCAATTATAGCCAAATACAATAACCTCACTGATGCTACTCGGATCATGGCCGGTCAAAAAATCAAGATTCCCGAGATAGAAGGTACTGATTTTTTAGTTGGCAAGAGAGTGCTAAAAACAGATGAAATAGAAGTAGCTGATTCGGGGCTTTGGCATTGGGAAAAGTATGCTTTGAAAAAACAGGAACCTGGAAAGGAACTCGAACTTAAGGCTAAGCAAAAGGAAGAAGAACCTGTAGACCATGTTGCATTATATCGTGATCATGGTGTTGATCTGTTTAAAGAAAAGAAATACGAGGAGGCTATTGTCGAATTTAAAAAGGTTTTAGATGTCCACTCTATAGATAGAGTTGCTCTTGAATATTCCTACAAGTCCCATTTTCACCAAGGGGTGGCCCTTTTTGAAAAGAAGGATTACCTGGCAGCCAAAGATCAATTTGAGACATGTCTCCGCTATAAAACCGATTGCAAGAAATGCCATATGTACATAAAAAAGGGTGAAAATTTTTACAAAGGAATGCATTACAAGAAAGGGATTCAACTTTTTCATAAGGAATTATTAATTGAAGCGATTCAGGAATGGGAGTTGGTAAAGATTATCGACCCTAATTATAAACGAGTTGATTATTTAATCGGTAAGACCAAAAACATTTTGAAAAAGTTAGAAGAATTAAAAGTAAATAAAAAGAGAAAATTATAGAAATAGTTTTACGTTTAGTTTAGTCGTCCTGATAGTGCCTACATCTTAAAGGAGATAGAATAAACCCTCCATCCCCTTTGAATAAGCACAGTTATCTTTTCTTTTAGCCTGTACCTAATAACTGCCTTTTTAAAATCTTCCTTTGTGTTGACTGAAAGATCGTTTATTCCTCTAATAATATCACCTGATGCCAGGCCAATACTGTCTGCTTGGGACCCTTTTTGAATGGCCACAATAACCAGGCCCTCTTTTTCTTTCAACCTGTATTTACTGGCCAGGGACCTATTCAATTCTTCAACACTGAAACCGAGACGCTCAAATGCCAGATCAAGGGCGAGATCAGGTGGGAACGGAGCAGCTTTTATGTTTATCTGTTGTTTTTTCCCATTTCTAAAAAAACCTAAATGAATTATTTCATTAGCGGTATGCTGAGATAAATTGTTATAATAATCGCGACTTGTTTTGATCTTGTTTTTTTTGATCTCTACAATGACGTCTCCCCTTTTAAGGCCCCTTTCTTTTGCAGGGGAGCCAGCCAGAATCTCTGTAATCAGAGCACCATATTTTACAGGTAAGCGGAAATAATCGATCAAGTTTTCATTGAGATCCTGAACGGTGATACCAAGCCAGGCGGTATAAACCCGGCCATAATTTATAAGGTCCCTCACAATTGCCTTTGCCCTGTCTATAGGTATGGCAAACCCTATGCCCTCAGCGCCGGAATAGATGGCGGTATTGATGCCTATGAGTTCGCCATTGATATTAAGAAGAGGGCCACCACTGTTTCCAGGGTTGATAGAGGCATCTATCTGGATAAAATTATTATAAATACCACTCTCTGTCCTCACAGATCTGTTAAGGGCGCTTATCACCCCGGTTGTTACCGTGTGAGAGAGCCCAAATGGGTTGCCTATGGCGATGACGCTCTCTCCTATCATAAGGTCATTTGATTTACCCATGGTAATTGATGGTATCGCGGTCTCTGTCTCAATTGTTAGCACAGCCAGATCCGATTCCGGGTCAGTTCCCACTACTGTAGCATTAAATTCCTGCTGGTTAGCAAGGGTAATGGCTATCTTAGATGCCCTTACGATAACATGGTGATTTGTCAGGATATACTTGTGAGCGCTATCAATGATAACACCGGAGCCAAGGCTATTTTTAACATACTGTCTTTTTTGGGGCTCAAAAAAATCCCTGAAAAATCTATTAAAGAAATCATCATTTTCCTGGGAAAAAAAGGGATTAGCGCGTCTCTCAACTAATTTGCTGGTGCTAATGTTGACCACAGCAGGGCTTACCTTCCTGACAGCCCTTACAACAGGATTCTCCCTTGAAGAGACTTGATCTCCCACGCTAAGGGAAGGGAAAAGCAGAAAGACAAGTAAAAAAACAAAAAACAGTCTGAAAATA
>JAFDHR010000122.1 GCA_019308645.1 Deltaproteobacteria bacterium | reverse complement strand
TTGAGCCAGGACCGTTTGGCTCTATATTATCAACTTGAATTCCAGGCTCTGATAGAAACTTTAGCCATATAGTCAAATGAATTAGTCCCATAAAATCGCTGATAAATCGGGATTAAAAATCAATTACCCCGCCGCAAGCGGACGGGGTATTAAAAACCTTAATTAATGAGAAAACTCCGTTATTCAATTTATATTTATATCCTCTTTGGGTTTTTGTGCCTTGTATGGCTGAATAGTATCATCTATGATTCTTTTTTGTCTGGTCTTTAATTATCCTGACTGCTGTTTCTACAATTATTATCCATTAATATACTTCGGCACGTCTTTAGACCTTTGCATGCCCTTATAAACAAGCATTATGCGCTCAGACACGGATTTAGATAAAGAAAGTCCATACAGGGAAATACTCAGCCCTGTCAGTTCCCTTAAAGGCGTGGGGAAAGTCATTACCAGAGAGGCCCAAAAAAAGGGAATTCAGACAGTGTGTGATTTTTTGTATACCCTTCCCCGTTCCTACCAGGATCGAAGGGAGTTCACCCCGATTCACAAGATAAAGCCTGGTGATGCCGCCCTTATCAAGGGTAAGATAATGGAGATTAGGAGACTTAGATTCAGGTACCGGCCAGTGCTTGAAATGCTTGTAGGCAATGAGTATGGAATTATATCTGCCAGATGGATAGGAGCAATACAGTACCTGTACAGGTTTAAAAAAGGAGATAATATTATCCTCTATGGCCTATTTCGCGCATCCTCAAAGAAGATGCTTGAGACCTATCACCCTGAGATCATAGAGGATGGAAATGAATATGAGATAGGAAGGGTATCACCTGTTTATCCTGAAATAGGGGGAATCTCGCAGCGAAGGATACGGCGGATTATGATGGATGCCATAAGCCGATTTATTCCAAACTTCGAAGATCCATTGCCTGCGATGATCAGAGAGGCATGGCGCCTCCCTGAACTGGGTGCGGCAATAAAGGAGGTTCATTTCCCGTCAGAATCAAGGCTTGAGGATCTTCATATTCGGAGATCACCGGCACAGAGAAGGCTCATATTTGATGAGTTTTTTACGCTCCAACTTGCGCTCGCACTCAAAAGGAGCAGGACTTCCCGGCAAAGAGGGATAGCCTTTGAGATACAAGGTATTCAGGAGCTTTATAATTTTCTTCCTTTTAAACTCACGGGATCACAAGCAAGTGTAATTCATGAGATTATCACAGACATGAGCAGGCCATTTCCCATGAATAGGCTTCTTCAAGGTGATGTGGGCTGCGGTAAGACCATGGTAGCACTTATGGCTGCATGGTTGGCAGTAAGGAGTGGGTATCAGGCTGCATTTATGGCACCTACGCAGCTTCTTGCAGAGCAGCACTATCTCAGTACCCTTGAGCTTAGCCGAAAGATGAATCTCAGAGTAGCACTTCTTACAAGCGGGATGAGTAATTTTGCTGATGAGGTGAGAGATGGGGTAAAAAAGGGTACTATAGATATACTCATAGGTACACATGCCCTCATTCAAGAGAGTGTAAAGTTTCACAAACTTGGACTCGTGATCATTGATGAGCAGCACAGATTTGGGGTAGCACAGAGGGCTATTCTCAAGCAGAAGGGAAAAAGCCCAGATGTGCTCACCATGACTGCTACACCTATTCCCAGAACGCTGGGACTCACCCTGTACGGGGATCTTGACATATCTGTCATCGATGAGCTTCCTCCCGGGAGAAAGCCCATCCAGACTAAGCTGTTCCATGAAAAGGACCGAGGCAAGGTATATGAAATCCTGAGAGAAGAGATAGAAAAGGGAAGACAGGCCTATATAGTGTACCCTTTGATTGAAGAGTCAGGAAAGATGGACCTTAAAGATGCCACAAATATGGCTGAGAAGCTCAGAGATATTTTTCCAGATTTCCATATAGCTTTGATACATGGAAGGATGTCCCTGGATCAAAGAGAAGAGATAATGGAAAAATTCAAAGAAGGACGCATAAATATCCTGGTTACCACGACAGTTATCGAGGTGGGTATAAATATTATCAATACTACCATTATGGTAATTGAGAATGCCGAGAGGTTTGGGCTCTCACAGATCCATCAGCTTAGGGGGAGAGTCGGGAGAAGTGCTTACCCCTCAAAGTGTCTTCTTTTGGCCTCTTACACGAAGACAGGCGATGCAAAGAGAAGGCTGGGAATCATTGAAAAAACCACAGATGGATTCAGGATTTCTGAAGAAGACCTTGCCATCAGGGGCCCAGGAGAATTTCTGGGTGAGAGGCAATCAGGGTTCTACCAGTTTAGGGTTGCAAATATTATGAGGGATGTAGAGATACTATCTGAGGCAAGGAAAGAGGCATTTAGACTGGTTGAGCATGATGCTGATCTTGCCCATAAGACCTACAACCTCCTCAGACAGATGTTCACAGGCAGTCATAGTGGGATAGATGAATTTGTAGGCGTAGCATGAGATTACGAATTCACGTATCTGCTTAATAATTTAAGGAAGGGTATAAGCAAAAAAAGATACCGATGTCCTAAAGAAGCAGTAAATTTCCACAGGATTTTGAGCAATTACGAGTTCACAGTAATATTATTTAAAGCCCCAGAAATCAGACTTTTTTCACTTCCATTAAGAACTCTATCCAGGAGAAAATTTGTATTTTGTTCAAGCTGGCTCATAGTCTGTGCAAGGGCCTTAAGTTGGGTCAGTGTTTTTCTTGATTTTTCCCGGGATGGTAAAGTAATGGCTGGATTAGCAAGTATCTTGATTAATTGGTCAAGAGCAGAATCATCGAATCTATCATTGTTTCTGTACATGAGATTAACCCACTCCCATTTAAGCTCTTCCGGTATTTTATTATAATTGGCAATGATATCAGGGTCCTGACCAAAATAAAGAGACTTTTTCAATTTACCAATGGTATCCCAAATTACTCTCCTTTTATAATCATCCTGTGGGAATTCATAAAGAAGGTCTTTCCATCTCTCCTCTATCTGCATACCTACCCAATTCTCACCCTTTTCTGGTGGAAGAGAAAGTCCCAAGAATTTATTCTGGGCATCAACTAAATCTTCCTTAAAATCTCCATATCCCTCGCCCAGGTTTGTTAATATTTCATTTAAGTCTTTTATGGCCTCAACTTTTGTATTATTTTCTTTCCGGTCTTCGATCAATGTCTGTTCCCACTGATCCCTGAGGTACCCTATTTCCTGTTTAACAAGAGAAAAAATCACCCCTGACTTTGTGATGGCATTGCGTAGGGAATCTGCAAGTATATTGCATGTGTTTAACCTGTCCGTTGCCAACCGTTCCATGGTCATCATAGAATCCTGGCGTAATTGGTAAGACAGTAATTCGGTTCCGAGAGAACGCGAAAGTTTTTTAATAACTTTGGTCTCATGACTACCGATTTTTATCGTAAAGGGCTGGAAATGTATCTTGATGACAGCAACCACAATATAGTCGGTGTCTTTCCATATGATATTTCCTTTATGATCCTTTGGATATTTAAGGGAGGAGTGCATGTCTAATTTAAGATCCGATTTGTGGACAAGCACCGGTTCCATATGGTGGAAATCTTCCGTTATTCCTTCAACCTGAAATCTGAGATTTCGAGCATCTTTTTCTGGATCTTCAGATGTCCAGTTTTTCTGCTTCTCAACACACCAGGACATAGCCTCAAGGGGCCGATCTGGTTGATCTCTGTATTCAAACCATGGTTTACCAGGAGTATTGTATCCGGATTTTGCCGGAAGACCCCATGAAATCTTTGCTTTACCATCGTCAATTATTCCGGAAGTAATCCTTTCTGCAATCAGATCTGGTGGTTTTCCAATTTGATAAATTGTACCCTTGAATGCATTGGGAAGACAGAAAAGAATGGTTTCTATCATTTCCATACAGGCCTTTTTTAATACAGGCTTTTCAATCTCTATGGACAATACTTTTCTCCTCGTTTGTAATTTTTCGTTACAAAGCTACAAATAATTATGGAGCTGCTTTTTCGGGATTGGTAATGTACAGTATTTTTTACGTTTGTCAAGGCAATAATTGGGCCTGGGCTATGGTTTTGACATGAGGCTATATAATTTACATTAATAGGCAAAGGATGTGCCCGTTTTCATTGAGGGGTTAATCATCAAGATGAATTTTTTCTTCTATGGACTAAAGAGTACCAATTGTCAAGGAAAAAATACTGTATGTTGTGAAAAAAAAGCATTTATGCACTATATCTAGCATCATTATTCAAAATCACGTCCCAAAAAATCATTTACTATAGGTATAGGAAATTAAGATGGAAGGATAGTTACGTATTAGTATGGCCTAAACAAGATGAAAGACTGTGTAAAAATTTGTTGTTTAATATTAGATAATGCACTAAAGAAGATTTTCTTTTTTTCCATTTTTTGTGGTAAATATAATTGATTCATTTATTTTTTAAACACTTAACCCGGATAAACCGGAAAAGTTAAAAGTGAGCTAAAGTTAATGAATCGCTTCGCTCCATCTGTTTTACAAAATAGCTAAAATCCTTAACTTTAGGCACTTTAGTTCACTTTAGGCACTTCACACTTTTTTGAATTCCGATCTTAGCTTAAAGTTTTCCGCACATTTTGAACGCAAATTTATTTGTAAGGCACTAATATATTACCAACTCATTACATAGCGAATGGATAACACTACTAAAGGCACAATAACTACTATCAGTGCATTTTTTCTTTGGGGAATTTTCCCTATATACTGGAAGGCATTGAAACATGTACCTTCAACCCAGATTCTGGCACATCGGGTGGTTTGGTCGTTGGTATTTCTACTATTTTTGGTCTCTGTTCAACGGCGATGGAAAGAGGTCAACTCCATTATATCCTTCTCTCGGAATGTGCCAAGATTTCTATTCACATCTTTTTTACTTGGTACTAATTGGTTAATATATATATGGGCCGTTAATACAAACCAGATTGTTGAAGCAAGCCTGGGATATTTTATTAATCCGCTTGTGAATGTTTGTCTGGGTGTGGTTTTTTTGCGGGAACGTTTATACCGGTGGCAAGTTATTTCAGTAGTGCTCGCATTTATTGGAGTGCTTTTTTTAACTTTGCATTATGGTCGGGTACCATGGATCGCACTTACCCTTGCATTTACATTTGGAACTTATGGATTGCTCCGAAAAACAGCAAAGGCAGGATCAATGGTCGGGTTGTTATTCGAGACTGCTATCCTAACACCTATTGCACTTGTCTATGTTATTGCTTTGGGTATCCAAGGATCAGGAGCCTTGTTCTCTATTGGTCTGCATACGGATGTATTGCTCACAGGAGCAGGTTTGGTAACTGCAATACCCTTACTTCTCTTTGCCCATGGTGCACGGAGGATTCAGTATTCGACGGTTGGCTTTTTGCAATATATTGCCCCTACCGGTCAATTGCTCGTGGGCGTGCTTCTTTACAAAGAACTGTTTACCAGAACACATGCAATTTCATTTGGTCTTGTTTGGGTAGCGATAGTTATATACTCGATTTCGAGCTTTATAAGTTATAAAAAGCGATTAACCTTATAGTTATATTACCTGCCACCATTCCACTGCAAACAGGCTACATTAAATGTCTATATAAGGCAACTTCTTAACAAATGTCTTAAGTTTTTGCAAAACACTCAGGTGCTAAATATGGGTAGATACTGGATACTGGTTTCTGCCTGCCCGCCATCGGCTTGGCCTTCAGGCGAGGCGGGCAGGGATCCTGGATAAAACCCGGAATGCTCTTTTATCTATCCAGCATCAAGCATCCAGTATCCAGCATCGCTTCAGTTCAACAAATGGAATATGACTATGCTCAACTCGTCGGTTTGAGGCGTAGCTTTGCTAGCAAATGATTTTTTTGTTACAATGAGCCACCCTTTTTTAGATAGATCATAATGATAGAGATTGCAGCAGGTGTAATACCTGCTATCCTTGATGCCTGACCTAATGAGATAGGTTTGATAAGGAGAAGTTTTTCTTTTAATTCATTAGAAAGGCCATGTATTTTGGTATAATCAAACGCTTGTGGAATCTTGATCTTTTCCAGATTTTTGAATTTTTCAACCTCATTTAGTTGCCGCTGAATATATCCCTCATATTTTATCTCAATTTCAACTTTATGCGCAATGCTTTCGTCTATCTTTTTAGTGTGTTCATCTAAGGTGGCAATATTTTGATAACTTAACTCCGGCCTTTTTAGGATTTGACCCAAGGAGGTTGCATCCTTTATTGGACTTGATCCTGACTTCACCAGATAATCATTTGCCTTCTTTGAGGGAGCTATTACGGTGCTTTTTATCCTATGAGCCTCTGCGGAGATCTCCCTCTGCCTTTCTTTCATCTCAATCACTGTTTCATCATTAATGAGGCCTAATTCATTACCTTTTTCTATCAATCTCTGGTCCACATTATCTTCTCTTAAGATGAGTCTGTATTCTGCTCTGGAAGTAAACATCCTGTAAGGCTCTTGTGTTCCTCTGGTAACCAGATCATCTACCATAACCGCAATATATGCCTCTGATCGATCAAGGAGAAAAGGTGGTCGTTTTTGAATCTTTGATGCCGCGTTAATCCCTGCCCACATCCCTTGTCCGGCTGCCTCCTCATATCCACTGGTTCCATTGATCTGGCCAGCCATATATAATCCTTTGGTACTTTTTGTTTCAAGGGTGGGAAATAGCTGCAAAGGGTCTACATAATCATATTCAATTGCATACGCTGGTCTCATGATCTCAGCCTCTTCCAATCCCTCAACAGATCTCACAAAAGGAATCTGTATATCCATAGGTAGGCTATTTCCCAAACCGCTTGCATAAATTTCCTCTGTATCTATCCCCTCAGG
>JAFDHR010000563.1 GCA_019308645.1 Deltaproteobacteria bacterium | reverse complement strand
TATATTGTTTGCTAAACATGGCTACCAGGAGATTTTTAGACTTATCCATCCCCACGCTGTAAGATCCATCAAGCTCGGTGGCAAGCCGGTTCCAGCAGAGGTATTGAACAGCGTCTGGGGATTTTTTATTCTTTATCTTGGTCTTTTTATTGTGGCTGTAATAATTATGTCCTTAATCGGGCTGGATATTCCGACATCATTCGCCTCCGTAGCTGCCACGATAGGCAACGTCGGGCCAGGATTTGGTCTGGTTGGACCGGTAAACAATTATCTGCCTATTCCTGATCTGGGAAAATGGGTGCTGATCTTCTGCATGATTCTCGGACGCCTTGAGATATATACCGTTATCATTATGCTTGCCCCTGCATATTGGCGGAAGTAGGAATATTGTCATTTGTCAGTCGTCATTTGTCATTAACCCAACAAACACAATAAACTCAACAAACCCAGAAACGGATATCGCTCATGAGCCTTGTAATCATCTCTAACCTTTCCATTACCTTTTCAGGAAAGAATCTTTTTCATGAAATAGGGTTTCAGGTCGAGCCTGGAGACAGGATTGGCCTTATAGGCCCAAATGGATCAGGTAAAACAACATTGTTGAGACTTATAGGTGGCGAGATTTCTCCTGACACTGGGCAGATTAAAAAAAGAAAAGGAATTCGGATGGGATACCTCAGGATGTCCATACTGCTTTATCCGGCAAGGTACTCCAATCTATTCTGGATTCCATACCAGGAAGGGTGAAGTTGAGAGATGGGATAATGCGGATAGAAGAGTCACTGAAAAATATCCAGAACAAAGACAGACAACTAAAACTGGCAGGGGAACTTGCAGAGCTCCACCAGAAGATAAGTTATCTGGACAGCCAATACCCTTCCCATGAGGCCGTCCAGGTTCCTTCCTTAGCGAAGGATGGAAAATGAGAACAGTGTTGGGGAGTCTTCTTTATCAGACCCCTGATCTCCTCTTGCTTGATGAACCGACCAATCATCTTGATATCCCGTCTGTACACTGGTTGGATCTGTTCCTTCAAACATATAAAGGCGCTATAGTCCTTGTATCCCATGACAAGGATTTTTTGAATAAGCAGATAAATCGCATCATAAGTTTTGAATTAGAGGGGTTGAAAAGTTACAGCGGGAATTATGATTTTTACCTAAAAGCCAGAGAAGAAGAAAAATCAATTCGCCTGCGGCAGGCCAGAAACCAGGAACAAAAAATAAAGGAGGCAGAGAGGTTTATTGAAAGATTTCGGTATAAGGCCACAAAGGCCAGACAAGCACAAAGTAAAATTAAATTAATCAATAAAATGGAACTCATTAAATCTTACCGCCCTCAAAAGACCATCCATTTCTCTTTTCCTGCTATACCCAGGAGTGGCAGAGAGGTGGTAGCAATCAAAGGGGTTTCAAAAGGTTTTAATAAAAAAAATGTTTATACTAACCTCAATCTCACTGTATTAAGGGGTGAAAGGATAGCCATTATAGGGCCAAATGGCGCTGGTAAAACAACCTTGCTCAGGATGATAGCAGGGGAGATTACACCTGACCGTGGTGAGATAACACTGGGCCATAAGGTAACCATGGCTTACTTTGCCCAGCATCATCACGACATGCTTGATCCCAGAAAGAGAATAGTTGAAGAAGTGAGCCTGTCTGCCCCCAATGAAACAATAGGGTTTGCAAGGACTGTGTGCGGCGCCTTTCTCTTTTCAGGCGATGATATAGACAAGTCAATAGGCGTACTTTCAGGTGGAGAGAAGGCCAGGGTATCGCTTGCGAAATTGCTTGTAAAACCTGGAAACCTTATGTTGATGGATGAACCGACAAATCACCTTGATCTTATGTCATCAGAAATTCTAATAGATTCCTTAGCTGATTACAAAGGCACATTAATATTTGTTTCCCATAACCAGTCATTTGTAAACAGACTGGCAACAAAGATCTGGGATATACAAGGTGAAGAAATTGAAGAATACCCTGGCAATCTCAATGAATATTATGATCATCTGGAAAGAATTGCCAAGACTTCACCTGAAGACTCAGATAAGAAACAAAGTCAAATAGTACCCAGTGGAGATAAAAAATCTCGAAAGGCACAGAAAAAAGAAGCGGCA
>JAFDHR010000121.1 GCA_019308645.1 Deltaproteobacteria bacterium | reverse complement strand
GTGTCTTTTTTTGTTATGCCCTTCTAATAGGGCGCCTTGCCATGTCGTTTCAAAATTGGGTAATAGCCTCTCGGCCTTAGAATCATATGCTCCGTCTATATTACCCAATTTTGATACGACAACTAATCTGAGTTATATTTAAGAGCATAAGCAAAAAAAGATACCCATGCCCTAACAAAGCAATAAATTTCCACAGGATTTTGAGCAGATACTTCAAAATTTCAAAAGGAGGGATTAGAAAAGGAGTATTATATAAATATCTAAATATTTGCCATGGAAAAAGATCTTGAAAAAAGAATTCAAACTCTTTCTGAATGGTTATATGAATCCAGACATCTCGTTGTTTTTACTGGGGCTGGAATGAGCACTGAATCAGGGCTTCCTGATTTCAGAGGCCCTGACGGTCTATGGACCCGGAGAGATAAAGGACTTGCTCCAAAACCTTTAAACCGCTCTTGGGATTCAGTTGAGCCAAATAGCGGCCACATTGCCATCGTTGATCTCCAAAAAATGGGCAGATTAAAATTTCTTATCTCTCAAAATGTAGATAATCTCCATTTAAAATCAGGGATAAATCCTGATTTGCTGGCTGAGCTTCATGGGAATATGACCAAACTTCGGTGCACGAGATGTGATAAAAAGGTTAACAAGTCCACTGGCATGACTATGTGTCAGTGTGGAGGAAAATTGGTCTCAAGTGTAGTAGATTTTGGGCAGTCACTTCCTGAAAAAGATCTAAGGCTTTCTTTTGAGCATTCTCGAAAAAGCGACCTTTTTTTGGTTGTTGGATCAAGCTTGGTAGTAACACCAGCAGCTGATATGCCTTTGGAGGCCCTTCGCTCTGGAGCAAAATTGGTCATTATTAATAAGGGAGATACCCCCTTTGATCATAGCGCAAACTTGAGATTTAATGAAGAGATTGGTGAGATTCTCCCCAGGGCAATAAAGATACTAAAAAGATTGATGGGAATGTTTGAATAAAAAAATCAAACAAAAGGTAGACATATTAAATATCATGATTAGAGTTTGATCGAACTTTGATTTTTTTACTTTTTTTATTGACAATAATAATTTCTTAAGGCATAAGGCACAATTCGTTGTTCGATTAATTTTTAAAGAAGCTATCAGTAATTTTTATAAAATAAGAACAGATGGTTCTTATTTTAAAATTTATAAAGAAAGGATGTGGTTATCATGGTTTGTACAACTTTAAGGCCAGGGTTTGAGTGCATCTTTATGACCAAAAAAGGATGCCAGTTTAATGGAGGTAGCTGTCACCCCATCGTTGATCAGTGTGATGGTTGCCAGAGAATCGTTGAATATCCCACCGGAAAATACTGTATGAGTTTCCTCGACCCTTCTATCAAATGGAAAAACGGGGTCTGCAATATGGCTACTCACATACAGAAAAACACCAAGAAGGAAACCAACAAGATAAATCCGCTGAAGGCCTCAAAAAGATCCCGCTAAAAAACCTTTGGATCAGAAATCTTCTTAAAGAATAAATATTAGCGGAAAACGTTCGTGCAGAGATTGCATCAACTGAGCCTAAAAAATCTCTGCTCTGCCTATCAGGAAAAAACGCATTTTATTATGTAACCAAGATACATATGAACAATGCACGCTCTGCACGAATGTCCTCTTATCCTTCCCTTTTTTGAAGTCCCCATTTTTTCTTGTAATTAATAACATAAATCCTGCTATACTATCGGTTAGAAATCCTGGAATTATAAGTAATTATGCATTTATCTGGACTTTAAAGTAGCCTTGATAAAGGGAGTCAGTATATGGCTGAATTCACTTACTCCAATATAGAAAGGGAGATGGAGACCTATGGGTATGATTCTGTAGTCAAAAGCCACTGTCGAATGTGCCATGGCGGCTGCGGAGTTTTGGTCTATACGAAAAATGATAAAGCGGTCAAAATTGCTGGTGATCCTGACTGCCCCATAAATCATGGAACTCTCTGCAGCAAAGGAATTGCATCCACTCAATTAGCCTACCATCCAGATCGATTGACGTATCCTGTCAGAAGAGTTGGGGCAAAGGCAAGCGGAAAATGGGAGCGTATATCGTGGGATGAAGCATTGAATATCATTGCAGAACGGATAGTGCAGTATAAAAAAGCATTTGGGGCAGAATCAATTGTAATGGGGTACGGAACGGGAAGGGAAAATGAAGGGGTGATTTACCGTTTTGCCAACCTTCTTGGTGCCCCCAATGTTCTTACAGCAGGTCATTTCTGCTACGGCCCTCGTATTGCTACCGGTATCATTACCTGTGGATCAAATCCTATCGTAGACTACGAAAACAATCCAAAGTGCATTATGGTGTGGGGCAACAATTTGGTGATAGGTAACTCTGATGAATATAAGGGTGAATCTTTCTCAGTGAGCCTCGATAAAGGGGCAAAGCTTATTGCCGTTGACCCAAGATTAACACGTATTGCAGCTCGTGCTGATATCTGGCTTCAGCTCAGACCAGGAACAGATACAGCCCTCGCCCTGGGAATGCTCAATGTCATCGTCAACGAAAAACTTTATGATACAGAATTTGTAGAAAGCTATGTCCATGGATGGGAGCCCTTTGCTAAACGGGTCAATGAATATCCACTAAACAAGGTGGAAAAGATCACCTGGGTTCCAAAAGAAAAAATCAGGGAAGCTGCACGACTATTTGCAACTACTAAACCAGCAGCCATCCAATGGGGAGTGGCCATTGAACAGCAGATAAACTGCGCAGACAACAACCGCTCTCTCATGGCCCTTATGGGTATAACTGGAAATATAGACGTACCTGGAGGACAGGTTTTATTTAGAGCACCTAAGGTTAGAACCGTGGCAGAATTTGGTGCCCACAAGAAACTCTCAAAAGAGCAGGCAGCAAAACGTTTAGGGGCAGATCGTTTCCGTCTTGCGGGAAATTTTGCGATTATTAACCCTAAATGTGTGTGGGATGCTATTCTTACAAAGAAGCCCTATCCAGTAAAAATGCTATTTTTAATCAGCTCAAATCCTGTTATGACTCGTGCAAATGCAAAAGAGGTCTACCGTGCACTTGAAAAGGTTGAGTTCATGGCTGTTTCTGATTTTTTCTTAACACCAACAGCCGAACTTGCAGATATTGTTTTACCAGCCTCTACATGGCTCGAAATGGACTATATTGGAGATTTTTGGAAGAGACATGGTTACATCCTGCCAAGGAGAAAGGTCATCCAGGTGGGAGAGTGCCGATCAGATCATGAGATGCTTAATGACCTTGCTCACAGAGTTGGCCAGGGAGAATACTGGTGGGATAATTTTGAAGGAGCCCTGGATTACATATTAGAACCCATGGGCATGACATGGCAGAAATTCAGCGAGACTGATCACATAAGAGGGGAAGTCACGTATCAAAAATATAAGAAAAAGGGATTTTCTACCCCAACTAATAAGTTTGAACTATATTCAACATTGCTTGAAAAATGGGGATATGATCCCCTTCCCCAACATCGTGAAGTCCCTGAAAGCCCTTTAAGCTCGCCAGAATTATATAAACAGTACCCATATATCCTTATTACTGGAATGAGGTCTCCCGGTTTTTTTCATACAGAGAATCGTCAGGTTCCCTGGCTAAGAGAGCTTCATAGAGAACCAGTTGTGGAAATTCACCCTGAAACTGCAAACAAAGAAGGCATACGTGAAGGAGATTGGGTGATTATTGAATCCCCGCGTGGCAAGGTCAGGCAACAAGCAAAAATATTTGCAGGTATTGACCCAAGGGTTATTGGGGCACAGCATGCCTGGTGGTTTCCAGAGAGAAAAGATCCAGGACATGGTTGGGATGAATCAAACATTAACATATTGACAGACAATGCCTATGAGGGCTGTGATCCTGCAATGGGTGCAACTAACGTCAGAACACTTTTATGCAAGATATATCCTGAGCAGTAACTAAAGGGGTAGTTCATGAAAAAATATGCACTGGTTATAGATCATGAGGCCTGCTGGGGATGCAAGGCCTGTGAAGTTGCATGCAAACAAGAAAACAATTCAACTGATGGTGTTCAATTAATCTCTGTTTTAGAAGTTGGCCCTAAGATAATCGATGGTAAACTTGATTTCTTTTTTCAGGTGAATGTTTGCAGACACTGTGATGACCCTCCTTGTGCAGAAGTTTGCCCAGAGAAGGCTATTAGTAAGAGAGAAGACGGTATTGTAGTTATAGATTATGGCAAATGCACTGGATGTCAGGCTTGCATAGAAGCATGCCCTTACGGTGCCATTGCCTTTGACATGAATAAAGGCATAGCACAGAAGTGTAACCTCTGCCACCATCGGGTAGACAAGGGACTAATGCCAGCCTGCGCCGACAATGTGTGTCCAGGTCACTGTATTTATTTCGGAGATCCAGATGAAATCACACAAATGATTCCAGAAAAAAGGCGATTCAAATGAAGCTCCCCGCAGCACACGCAGCGCAGGCGCCTGCGCTGCGCGAGCTGCGGGGTATCAAAGCGGAATTGCGCCGAAGCTAACCCGGCTTTCCATCCTCCGTAGCAGGCTACTGCGGAGGACGGGCGCCCTAGTGGGCTTCGGCGCGGCTCGCCCCGCCATCTGTGTCGTGCCAAAGCTTTAGCGACGGCAGATCATCCCTACAGCAATCTACAGGGTATTCGGGCGAAGGCGAATAAACAGTGAATTGGGATCTCCTTCTCTGCTTGAAGCTCATTTCCTGTCCAAGAGAGATAACAGATCTTTCCACTTGGAAATCCTGGGTACTTTGCAGTCTACTTTTTCAGCGCCCCTAAAAACAATACCCGGTATAAACGGTATTTTTTGATCCCTCACATAGGTGCTCAAAACAGGTTGGATACCAGCTCTTTGTGCACCTGTAATATCAGGCTTTGGGTCATCTCCGACATAGATAATCTGATCATTTCCCACCCCCAGCTGCTCAATGAGCTGGTGAAAAACAAAAGGATGTGGCTTGCGAAAGCCTAACTCGCCAGAAATGAGCACCACATCAAAGAAAGGGCTGAGGCCTAACTTGTCAATGATCTTCCTGGCAGCGGGCCCATGAGTGAAATTAGTAAGTAACCCGAGACGATATACATCCATCAGGCTACTGAGCATCTCTTTTGTGCCTGGAATAAGATGACAGTGTAGAAAAAAGGCTGAAAAATAGCTGTCAACTGCTATAGCTATTCTGGCGTCATCAGGCAAGATATTGTATCCCTGGCTCTTTAGTGCAGCGCTTATCCAAAAACGGTTGTGTGTTTCTATCCCATCCTCTTGGGCTTTTTTAACAAACTCCAGGGCAGCTCCCCGGTAGGCTTCTTTGAATTGTTCATTCTCAAGTTTGAAACCACTTTGCCGAAGGCTTTTGATCAACCTCCCCATGGCCTCATCCAGGATTTGTGGCTCCGCGGTGACCAGTGTGTTAAAAAGGTCAAACCCTATTGCTGTAATATGGTTCATGAGATTTTTTCTTAGCTTAAAAAACAAGAGACATGCACATCACAAGAGACAGGAAATCCCAGCACTCAGAAACAAACAAGACAAGTAAAAATCCCTCTTTAAAACTATCATTAGTGATATTATTCCGCACCAATTTTGACCCACTAGTCCACAACATATTTATTCAGACAGAAATCAAATTTTTATTACATCACAAAAATATTCTTAACAGCAGTCTAAAAAGGCAAAATTAGTGTTAATCCTCTCCATATAAAGCATCTATCTAATAATGATGGTCTCGTAAAAAGTCTCCTCAGCTTGTCATTTCGAGTGAAACGAGAAATCTTTAAAACGTAACATGCTGAAAAGACAAAATTTCTCCCTATGGTCGAAATGACATATTCGTCGAATTTGACTTTTTACGAATTCATCAATAATAGTTTAATATTTTTCTTGACATTGCTTATTATATATATATTAGTATATAATTATATTATAAATTTACTAATTATGACTAATTAAAATCTTACATATACTTTTATACATAATTTCAAAACTGATTCAGTAACATCGCACAAGGGATTTTCGTTAGTACCTCATATCACAGATGGATTTTAATAACTTTGGCGAGGTTAATTTAATGTAAAAGGCTGAGATTCATGCAGATGGAAAGTTTGAGGATAAGCTTTCAATAAGATAGATCTAAATAAAAATAATCAATGAAAGGAGATACCTTATGAAAACATCAAGACATGCAAGCGAAAGATTGCAACAAAGGGGTATTCCAAAAGATTATATCGATGTAATTTTAGAACATGGAACCTCTATAAGAAAACCCGGTAATGCTTTAGAATACAGACTACATAAAAGAGATAAAGACCGAATTATCAAACATTATAAGCACTTAATTCACTTATTAGATAAGTGCACCACTAAGGCCGTTGTTGTCGATTCTAATATGGAAGAAATAGTGACTGTCTATAACGTGATGTGAGTGAAAAATATTCTTCTTTGAAAATGGTGCCGAAGGCGGGACTTGAACCCGCACGGGCATAACCCACTACCCCCTCAAGGTAGCGTGTCTACCAAATTCCACCACTTCGGCATACCAAATCATTGCTTCTCAGTTCCTGCATCCCAAGGGATATTAGTTTGCGTACCGGCTTCAATTGGCGCTTCTTGTTGAGTTTTTGCCTTCCCCTCCATAACCGAAGATCTTGGTGCCCTGGATGCTAAAAAGGCCAAAGAAAGGGAAGTGATCATAAAGGCAATAGCCACACCTGTTGTTAGCTTGTTAAGAAAAGGGACGGCACCAGCACTACCGAATAATGTCTGGCTACTACCCCCAAATGCAGCTCCTAAATCAGCTCCCTTGATGCAGCTCCTAAATCAGCTCCCTTGCCAGATTGCAAAAGTATACCTAATATCAGACCAACGCAAATAAGCACGTGAAGGATTACGAGTATTGTGATCATCAATTTACCTTATTTTTACGATTTTTTTAACCTATATAGCATATCTCCCAAATATTTCAAATCTAATTTTGACAGTTTCGTAAAAAGTCTCAACAACATGTCATTTCGACCTGCCTGCCAGACGGCAGGCGGGGCGAAGCGAGAAATCATGCCAATGTAACATGGTGAAAACACAAGATTTCTTCTTGTAGTCGAAATGACAGACCTGCCTGCCAGACGGCGGGCAGGTTCACTGAATATGACTTTTTACGAGACCATCAATTTTAAATATCCGAAAAATTAGGTAGAGTCCGTTGATAGTTGTTTGTTGTCTGAAAGATAATATTCAGGTAATTCCTGTATATCGCAGAAAATAATGTAGGTATCTGCCATCTTGCCTAACTGATTGAAAATATTTTCACAATCCCGATTTATCCCGATAGATCAGCGATTTTATGGGACTAATTCATTTGACTATATGGCTAAAGTTTCTATCAGAGCCTGGAATTCAAGTTGATAATATAGAGCCAAACGGTCCTGGCTCAAAGCCTTCGTCG
>JAFDHR010000120.1 GCA_019308645.1 Deltaproteobacteria bacterium | reverse complement strand
TACCTCTTTGTAGGCCTCGGCATAGCCCTGTTTGTTGGTGATATCCCAGCCCAATTCTTCGAATAAGGGATTGATAAATTCGAGACGCACCTGGGTTTCGTTATATTTGCCCTGCTTATAAGCCTCCAGGTTTCGGTCGAAACGTTCAATTAGCTCAGAAATTTTGGCAGGTATAGTCATGATTTCTATTAAAAAAATGGCGCAGCGATCATTAGCGGGCATTAGGGAGTAGATAGGCAAAATTCATAACATATGTTGAAAAAATAAAACCCTAACCATTATCATATTGCCTATCTGGTGAATTGCGATGTTATGGCCCCTCTTCGTCAACCGAAGAATCGCTCATATTCATCATGACTCCCAACCCAGAACCATGTGACCGTATTTTGGTCAAAGACACCCAGAGCACGGTACCCAAGTGTAACCCTCACTGACCAGATATTCTCACCCTGGTTGATGCACTTGAAACGTAAAGATGGATGAAAAGGGTTCTCGGCCCACAGTCGATACGCCTTTTTCGCTCTGCCTCTGATTTCAGGGTCGAGTTTATGATACCGTTCCCAGAATGATGGTACAGTGGCGGATTTCATAGCTT
Organism: Deltaproteobacteria bacterium; assembly: GCA_019308645.1. Next base: position 6,396 of record JAFDHR010000120.1, on the reverse strand, counting down.
CTCGATATCCAAGGGAGTTGCCTTGCCCTCTGCAATTTCCTTACGTGCCCGCTGGGCTGCCGAGACAAGCTTGGCTTGGGTGCGGGAAAATGACTCATTCCACAGCGCTTCATCCCGGAAGTCTTCGATGTATTCGCGTAGATGTTCGACCACCCGATCCTGGGCTTGCTCCGGTAGTGTCTCAAGCATTTTAATGATTGTCATCGTTGCTTCTGAGGCCATAGGTACCCTCCTTTCTATTCATAGATTATGTTTATCGTCATACGAGATTTTATTGGGCCATATAGGAATACTCCGCCATCAGCGGCATAAATTCAGTGTTCTTGAGGGACTTGGAGGCGAACAGGAAACAAGCATGTATGTCTTCAATGTTGAGGCTTTTGTATTCATTCAAAACCTCATTCTCTGTAGCCCCGTGCGCCAAGAGATTAAGAATGAAATCGACAGTTAAACGAGTCCCCCGTATGACAGGCTTACCTACCATGACTTTTGGGTTCAGTACGATTCGTTGAAACAATTGTTCTTCTTCCATAATAACAGCCTCCAATTTATAAAAGGTAACAAAAAAGACCTTTGTAGTCAATTAATATGATATTATATCTGGACGTCCCAATGGCAAGGATGAGCCGCCAGTAAGGCCATTGGGCTTACTGGCGGCGCTCCATCCGCTTGTTCGCTTAGATCGGTCAGGCGAGGGGGTTGCTCCACTTAAGTTTTGGGAAACGAGCGAAATCAGAATCGGTAGAGGCCAACTCGCAGCCATGTTCAATGGCCAGAGCTGCCAAATGTGCGTCTGTCACCAGATTGGCGACAGCCTGGCCATCCGTGAGCACCTGCTTGAAAACAGTCCAGTGTCGCTCGGTTGGCCGAACCACTCGTGTACAGGGCTGATCCAACCAGCTCTGTACACGAGTAAGTGCTTGTTCGAGAGAGAGCGGGTAGTCGAAAACCCTTGGATTAGTCGCTATACGAATAAATGCGGACAGAACCGTCCAGCACAGGCAGACAACTCCGGTTCCTGATAGCTGGCCATCCCACCATGCACGCGCTTGCTGGTGACGGGACTGAAGAGTGTCTTCCGCGTACAATAGAATATTGGCATCGACGAGAATCAAGGGGAATCCTCGCCTTCAATCTGGGCCAGCAGTTCCTGGATATTATCTAGATTGCGGCCGTGCCGGAGGCCCATTTTATGAGGTTTCGTTTTGTAGCGACGCTGCTTCGCTGGTTGTTCCACCTGGTCCAGGCCAGCACGAAGAGCTTCATTGACAATCGTCTTAAATGGTGTGCTCAATTTGGCCGCAACGGCCCGTGCCCGTTCCATCACATCATCATCTATTGATAGTGTCGTTCTCATATTGGCATCATAGCATCTTTTGAAATGATGTCAAGACATCATTTCATGTTTTACTGCAACCGTCCAGCTTGAGGAGTGCGAATGAAGCGCAGCTTAATAAGCATCCTTCTCTAAGCTTATGTTAGGCTTGAAACGCCAGGTATGTCTTTTTCACCTTGGCCAGCTCTTCTACAAAATGCCAGCTTCCCCTTTCTACAAATGTTGCTGTGAGAGAAGTCCCGATTTTAATATTTTCCGGATGGCCAACATCAACACCAAGAATCTGGGCGCTAATCCTTGGCCCTTCCTCCAGCTCAACAATACCGGCGCAGTAAGGATTATCTCTGTTATAACCTGCGTCTATCATTGGCATAGGTCCCACACCGATAACCGTGAATGCAACAAGCTTTCCTTTTCCTTTAAACTCTATCCATTCTAACGCATCACTTTTACATGTAAGGCATATCGGACGTGGAGGCAGCCATAATGCACTGCACTTCACACACTTAGAGGCCATCAGTTTCTTGTCTTCTATAAATTTGTCATATGAGGCAATGGTAAATGGTATTTCTTTCATCTGTACTATCTCCTTTCATAGATTTGGACAACTGCGGTAGTTCCATGGGCCCCAATATTATGATTCAGAGCGAGATTAATATCCATATTCGTGACTTGTCGAGCGCCTGCTTCACCTCTCATCTGGTGAAATATCTCTACTACCTGGGCTGCACCAGTAGCGCCCACAGGATGTCCCTTGCACTTCAGTCCGCCAGAAACATTAATTGGTTTTATGCCGTCTCTGGTAGTCTTACCTTCCCCTGCTGCTGTAGCTGCTTCTCTGCCTTCCTTGAAAAAACCAAGATCGGCAATCGCCATTATTTCGGCAATAGTAAAACAATCGTGAACCTCAGCTATTTTTATATCCTGAGGGCCAACATCAGCCATTTCATACGCCTGCTGAGCTGCGAGCTTTGCCGCCGGTATAGAGGTAAGGGTTTCCCTGTCATGGAGGTTATGGCCACTGGTCTGTCCTGAGCCGATGATATAAAGAGGTATATCAGTGAAGTTTTTAGCGATCTCCTCGGCCACCAAAAGGATACAGGCTGCTCCATCTGTAACAGGGCAACAATCAAACAATGTATTCGGCCATGCAATGACTGGATTATATCGTGGATCATGAAGGAATTCCATTTCATCAGACCAGTTTGGAACGGGTTTCCCCTTTTTCTCAGCCTGAGCCTTGCGCATATCCATAACATCTTTAATTGTCTTAGGAAAATGCGCCTTGGGGTTCAGGGCTCCATTGTTATGATTCTTTATCGCTACCCGCAATAAGTCGTCATGAGTGGTTCCATATCTTTCCATATGTGCGGTTGCCATAGAGGCATAAAGCCCGGGAAAGGTAAATCCGGCTGCGCTTTCATAGGTTGTATCCGAACCACAGGCAAGGGCCATTGTGGTCCAATTGGTTGGCAAAATGCTCATCTTTTCTGTGCCGCCAACCAAAACCATATCATACATGCCTGATGCTATCCCCATAATACCCTCTCTGACGGCAACTGAACTGCTCGCACATGCATCCTCAACCTTAAGCGCCGGGCGAGGGGTCAGACCAGTTATATCAGCACACAAAACCCCTATCACTGATTGTGACTCCCACATCTCAGCCCCACAATTTCCAACATATAGGGCCTCGATCTCCTGAGGATCAAACCCTCTATCCACAGAGTTCACCATATCAAGGAAGGCCTCTGCAAATAATTCGCGATTTGTCACATCGGGCCGGATTCCAAATGGTGACATCCCAGCTCCTACCATAGCGACCCCTCTTCCAAGTTTCCTTTTTCTTTGAGTCATTATTCCTCCTCCAAAAATAAATTAGTGGTTATTTGAAAAGTAATTTTATACATTTATATGAAAGTGCCTAAAGTGAGCCTGCCCTGGTGCGACGTCATTTGAATATACACTTGCTTCTGATGTATCACCAATTCTGGTTTATCTTTGCTGAGGCTGCTATTACCCGGTCTGGGCCAGGGCTTAAGTGCCTAAAGTGCCTAAAGTTAACTCCTTTACTACTCAATCACTTAACCATTTGACCACTCAACTACTTGCATCCTTCGTTGTGGCCTAAAGGCCATGAGTGTTCATTACATTGTTAAACACGAATTGTTTCATACATAGCATTTCCGAAATAGACAATCAATATTTCATTAATGAGTTTCATTAATTGTCAAGGTATTGTCAACGGGTATTGTCAACAAACGTTTAACGTGGAACAATTTAGTTTTTAAAAATAAAGATAGATACCTTGATATTACATTCTCAAAAAAAAGCACTCAAAAAAAAGCATGTTGATTTCCTGATACTTCTTGCATTATATTAAAAAGCTTTGTTTTCCATTCTGAGCAATTAAGCTCTTTTTCTAAAAGTAAAAGATGAAAAGCCCTAATAAAACACTCTACATTGTTGATGGAAGTTCATATATGCATAGGGCCTTTCATGCGATTAGAAACCTCTCTAATTCTAAAGGTCTACCTACCAATGCCATATTAGGCTTCACAAAGATGCTTATGAAACTGCTTGATGATAAATCGCCTGATTATGTGACTGTCGCCTTTGATGTGAAAGGGCCAACATTCAGGCATAAAATATTTAAAGATTATAAGGCTAACAGACCTCCTATGCCAGAAGACCTAGCTGTACAGATCCCATATATAAAAGATGTGGTCGCTGGCCTGAGTGTTAACATTTTGGAAAAGGAAGGATACGAGGCAGATGATATCATTGGAACCGTTGCCTTATTAGCCAGCAATCAGGGTCTCAATGTGGTCATTGTGAGCAGCGATAAGGATTTCAGGCAAACCCTGTCAGGAAATACAGTTATGTGGGACTCAATGAGTGAAAAACTGACAGACTACGCTGCTATAAAACGGGATTATGGGATTGAACCTGAACAGATAATTGAAGTAATGGCCCTGTCAGGAGATTCAGCAGATAATATCCCAGGCATTCCCGGTGTTGGTGAAAAAACCGGCCTCAGCCTTATTCAACAATTTCATTCAATAGAAAACCTTTTTCAAAATACCGATAAAATCACTAAGTCATCGCTTAAGAAAAAGCTTGAGGAATTCAAGGAGCAAGCCTTCTTAAGTAAAAAACTGGTCACTATTACAAATTCTGTACCGGTTGACATAACACTTGATGATCTCAGGCTCGGCACCCCTAAAAAAGAGAAGCTTTTAAAGATATTCCGAGAACTGGAATTTAAATCACTTATAAATAAATTCTCCGAGCATGCAGAACTCAGTAAAAAGGATTATAGACTTATCCTCACCAAAGAAGAACTGGTATCTCTCATTGAAAATATAAGAAAAAAAGGAATATTCTGCTTTGATACAGAGACTACCAGCACGAGCCATCTTGAGGCAGAATTGATAGGCATATCGTTCTGCATTGAACCAGGAATTGCCTACTATTTACCTTTAGGCCATGCCTATATAGGTGTGGGTCCACAGATAAGTCTAAACGAGGCCCTCGATCTCCTAAAAGGCACCTTCTGCGATGAGAGGATAAAAAAGATAGGACAGAATATAAAATATGACGCTGAGGTCCTGGCCAGGTACGATGTCACTGTGAGGGGATTATTTTTTGATACCATGATAGCCTCATATGTTATCGACCCAACATTACGTCAGCATAATCTGGACTATCTGGCTCAACATTATTTGAGCTACAAAATGGTAAGCTACGATGAGGTAACCGACCATGATAAGCACAAGAGTTTTGCCTCCGTGGATATTATCAAGGCCAAAGAGTATTCCTGTGAGGATGCAGAGATCACTGTACGATTAAAATCCATTTTGGAAGAAAGACTTAAATCTGATGATAACTTTACACTTTTTCAAGACCTGGAGATGAATTTGGTACCGGTATTAATAGATATGGAAAGGGCTGGAATAAAGATAGATGTGCCTTTTTTTAAAGAAATGTCAGGAAGATTTGCCGATGAGCTTACATCCATTGAACATAGGATCTTTAGTCTCACCGGAGAAGAGTTCAATATCAACTCACCTCAACAGATAGGCTATATTCTCTTTGAAAAGTTGAACCTGCCAGGCAAAAAGAAGACAAAGAAAAAGACCGGGTATTCTACAGATGTTGAAGTGCTTACAGAGCTCGCACGCCAACATGAAATACCTTCTCTTCTTTTGCGTTTTCGGACCATTAGCAAGCTCAAATCTACCTATCTGGATGCCCTGGTGAGCCTGGTAAATCCCAGCACAAAAAGGGTGCACACCTCATACAACCAGACAGTGACTGCAACAGGAAGGTTAAGCAGCAGCAATCCAAATCTTCAAAACATACCCATCAGAACTGAAGAAGGAAGACAGATAAGAAAGGGGTTTATTGCAGAGGATAATCATCTTCTGCTATCTGCTGATTACTCACAGATTGAGTTACGGGTATTTGCCCATTATTCAGATGACCCGGTTCTTCTTAAAGCCTTTCAGAAGGGAGAAGACATACATTCCAGAACAGCTGCGGATGTATTTGGTCTGGACCCAAGAATGATTACAGAAGACATGCGCCGAATGGCAAAAACCATTAATTTTGGAATCATTTATGGTATGGGCCCTATGAAATTAGCCAGGGAACTCGGGATAAGCAAAAAGGTGGCACAGGCCTATCTCGATAGTTATTACGAGCGGTATAAAGGGGTGAAGAATTTTAAAGAAAAGATACTATCTCAGGCTCGGGTAAATCATTACGTTAGCACTCTTTTCAAAAGAAGACGATACCTCCCTCATATAAACAGTGATAATGGACACCTCAAAAGTGAGGCAGAAAGAGCAGCAGTGAATACACCTATTCAGGGGACCGCTGCCGACCTTATCAAGATGGCTATGATAAAAATTTCCGAAAGATTACACAAAGAACACCTGAGCACAAAGATGCTCCTGCAGGTCCATGATGAGTTGGTTTTTGAGGTTCCTCAAAAAGAGCTTGATATTGCAACTAATTTGGTAAAAGATGAAATGGAGGGTGTTTATCCCTTGAAA
>JAFDHR010000006.1 GCA_019308645.1 Deltaproteobacteria bacterium | reverse complement strand
CAGTTTTCGACATGGGTCAAGAAAAACAGAAAGCAGAAAAAAAGCGAGGCCAGTTTAGCCTGCCGGTAACAAATTTTCACACTTGCGCAGGACACTTTTCAACACCTTTCTATAATGTATACATTCGCAACTTCAGGAAAGTGTGCTGAATTTAATCGGGAGAAATTTATAAAATGAATAAGGAAAAGCAAGGAGGCAAATTTCGAAATTAGAAGATAGCCCTTCTCCCTTCACCTGCTTTCATGTTTCCGTCGACAAACAAAAGGTTATAAAATATTTCTAAGCGGGTAAGGGGGAGTTTCTTTCCCTGCGTACCCAAATCGCTGAAGATAGTTGATTGCTGCTGCAATCAAGTAGCTTAGCTCGGGCGATATGAAGAGTAATCAGTATTATGAAGGTGCAGAGCTATTGAATATTAAAGACAAAGACCTTATTTCATGAAGGGAAAATAATCAACAGACAAGGGAAACATGGTAGGAATAATAGCTTTTGATAATGAACGATACATAAGAGAACAGACCGCTGCAATCCTCGAAAGGGTTAAGAGATTTAACAACAAACTGTATCTCGAATTTGGAGGTAAACTGCTTTTTGATTATCACGCTTCGAGGGTTTTGCCTGGGTATGATCCGAATGCAAAAATAAAGCTTTTACAGCAATTAAAAGATAAGGCAGATATCCTGCTTTGCATTTATGCCGGTGATATTGAAAGAAAAAAAATAAGAGCAGACTTTGGCATTACCTATGATTCCGATGCCCTCAAACTTATCGACGATTTACGAGGGTGGGGAATCGATGTACTGGGTGTGATTATAAACCGTTTCGATAATCAACCAGCCGCCACATTGTTCAAAAATAAATTGGAAAGGAGAAATATAAAGGTTTACACCCATCGTTATACAAAAGGATATCCCACAGATGTAGATCTGATAGTCAGCGACGAAGGTTACGGAGCAAATGAATATATTGAAACAGAAAACCCCCTGGTCATTGTTACAGGGCCCGGTCCCGGCAGCGGGAAGTTAGCCACGTGCCTTTCTCAATTATACCATGACTACAAGAAAGGGATTAAGTCCGGATATGCCAAATTTGAGACCTTTCCTATATGGAATTTACCGCTTAAGCATCCTGTCAATGTAGCGTATGAGGCAGCAACCGCTGATATCAAAGATTTTAACCTCATTGATCCTTTCCATTTAGAATCATACGATCGGAAAGCAGTAAACTATAACCGCGATGTCGAAATATTCCCTGTTCTAAAAAGAATATTAGAAAAAATAACCGGTGGCGAATCATTTTACAAATCTCCAACAGATATGGGAGTAAATCGAGCAGGTTTCGCTATAACTGACGATGGACTCACAAGTACGGCAGCCAAGCAGGAAATTATCAGGCGGTATTTTCGATACCAATGTGAATATGTGATGGGGTTTACGGACAAGGAGACTTTCCAGAGGGTAGAACTTTTTATCCGGGATTTTAATTTCGAACCGGAGCACAGGAGTGTTGTCGAACCGGCACGCCAGGCCGCCAAAGAGGCACAGGAGGCAAATAAAGGTAATGAAGGCATTTATTGTGGGGCAGCAATTGCATTAAAGGACGGCACCATAGTTACCGGCAATAACTCTCCTCTTATGCATGCAGCCTCAAGTCTTATTTTGCATGCCATAAAGCACTTGGCGGAAATTCCCAATAAAATAAAACTGCTGCCTTCCCACATAACGGATTCAGTCAAAAATCTCAAAACTGAATTCCTGAATGAGAAAACGGTTAGCCTGGATTTGAACGAAACCTTGATTGCCCTTGGTATCAGCGCTACGACGAATTCTGCTGCTCAATTAGCTATTGAGAAATTAAAAGAACTTCACGGCTGTGAGGTCCATATAACACATATCCCCACACCAGGCGATGAAGCTGGTTTAAGGCGTCTGGGCGTTAACCTGACAAGTGATCCAAATTTTCCCACAAAAAATCTCTTCATCTCATGAATATACAAAACGAAAGATGTGTATCCATATGTATTTGAAAGTCTCCATTTATAAGGAAACTGCTTGATAAATTTTTATCTTCGTACTATTTTTCAAGACAAAATAATTTCCTACGTATTGAATTCTTTAATTCCAATTAAGAGGATATAAACAATGCCCAAACGCGAGGATATCCATAAGATTATGATTATCGGTTCCGGTCCTATTATTATCGGCCAGGCCTGTGAATTTGATTACTCTGGTACCCAGGCCTGCAAGGCCTTAAAGGCACTTGGTTATGAGATTGTATTGGTCAATTCTAATCCAGCAACCATCATGACCGATCCAGAAATGGCCGATATTACCTATATTGAGCCACTCAATGTGGAAACCATGGAGAAGATTATTGCTAAAGAGCGGCCGGATGCCCTTTTACCAAATCTCGGAGGACAGTCTGGACTTAATCTTTCATCAGAGTTGTCTAAAAAAGGGATTCTCGAAAAATATGGTGTTAAGATCATCGGTGTGGCAATTGATGCAATAGAGCGAGGTGAGGACAGGATAGAGTTCAAGACCACCATGAAAAAACTGGGCATAGACATGCCTGAAAGTGCACCGGCCTTTAGTGTTGAGGAGGCGGAAAAAATCGCTCAAGAGCTTGGCTACCCGGTGGTCATCAGGCCTGCCTATACCATGGGAGGTACAGGTGGCGGCCTGGTTTATAATGTTGAAGAACTCAGAACCGTGGCAAGTCGTGGACTTTCTGCCAGCCTTATCGGCCAGATCCTGGTGGAGGAATCGGTGCTCGGCTGGGAGGAGCTGGAGCTCGAGGTGGTTAGAGATAAAAAGAACCAGATGATCACTGTCTGTTTTATAGAGAATGTTGATGCAATGGGAGTCCACACTGGCGACTCTTTTTGTACAGCGCCCATGCTTACCATAGATCCTGAATTGCAGATGAGAATGCAGAATTATTCATACAAGATTGTAGAGGCAATCCAGGTGATAGGTGGTACAAATATCCAGTTTGCCCATGATTTGAACTCAGGCCGTGTTGTTGTCATTGAAATTAACCCACGGACTTCACGCTCTTCAGCCCTTGCATCCAAAGCTACAGGTTTCCCTATTGCCAGAATCTCTACCCTGTTAGCAGCCGGCATGACCCTGGATGAGCTCACTTACTGGCGGGAAGGCACCCTGGATAAATATACCCCTTCTGGAGAATACGTTGTAGTGAAGTTTGCCAGGTGGGGTTTTGAGAAATTCGTGGGTGCCGAAGACAAGCTCGGTACACAGATGAGGGCTGTGGGTGAAGTAATGAGTATTGGAAAAACATATAAAGAGGCATTTCAGAAATCGATCCGCTCCCTTGAAAATGGTCGTTATGGGCTTGGGTTTGCAAAGGATTTTCATGAAAAATCTCTTGAGGAGCTAATGGATCTGTTAACCGAACCCTCCAGCGAACGACAATTCATTATGTATGAGGCCTTAAGGAAGGATGCACCCATCAATGAGCTCTACAACAAGACCTATATCAAACCCTGGTTTATTGAACAGATGAAGGAGCTCGTTGAGCTCGAGGAGAAGATCCTCACATTTAAAGGCAAAACTCTTCCTGGTGATCTATTAATCCAGGCCAAGAAAGATGGATTCGCAGACCGTTATCTATCGAATATCCTTGAAATTCCAGAAAAGGATATCAGAGAGCGGCGTACCTCCCTTGGGGTGATTGAGGGGTGGGAACCTGTCCCTGTTAGCGGTGTAGAAAATGCAGCGTACTATTTCTCTACCTACAATGCACCGGACAAGGTCGAAAAAGAAGCTGGTCGCAAGATCATGATCTTAGGCAGTGGACCTAACCGGATCGGACAGGGGATAGAATTTGATTACACATGCGTTCATGCGGCCTTTGCCTTGCGTGATCTGGGTTTCAAATCTATCATGGTTAACTGTAACCCTGAAACCGTCTCAACCGACTATGATACATCTGACCGACTTTATTTCGAGCCCCTCACAGTTGAGGATGTATTGAGCATATATGAAAAGGAAAGGCCAGAGGGAGTAATAGTGCAGTTTGGGGGACAGACACCGCTCAATATTGCTAACGAGTTGGCAGAGGCTGGCGTCAAAATAATAGGGACATCACCGGATAGCATTGACCTGGCCGAGGACAGGGATCGTTTTCGAAAAATGATGGCCAAACTTGGCATACCTGAGCCAGAATCCGGAATGGCCAGCACCCTGGATGAAGCGTTAGCCATTGCAGAAAAGATCGGATACCCTCTCATGGTCAGACCATCCTACGTGCTTGGGGGAAGGGGGATGGAGGTGGTCTATGATAAGGAGATGCTCAAGCATTATGTGGCAGCTGCTGTTGGTGTTACACCTGAAAGGCCGATTCTAATCGACAAGTTTTTAGAAAACGCTATCGAGGCGGAGGCTGATGCCCTGGCCGATGGCACCCGTGCATTTGTGCCTTCTATTATGGAACACATAGAGCTCGCCGGTGTCCATTCAGGAGACTCTGCCTGCATAATTCCACCAGTCAGCATTCCATCTCAGCACATTGATACCATCAACGAATATACCAGGAAGATAGCAGTAGAGCTCAATGTAGTTGGTCTTTTAAACATACAATACGCCATTGCCCACGATACTGTTTATGTCCTTGAGGCCAACCCACGCGCATCCAGAACTGTCCCTCTTGTCTCCAAGGTCTGCAATATTTCTATGGCCCGATTAGCTACCAAGATCATGCTTGGGAAGACAATTGACAATCTTAACCTTAAACAAAGATCCATTCCCCATTTTGGAGTAAAGGAAGCGGTCTTCCCCTTTAATATGTTCCCTGAGGTTGATCCTCTTTTAGGTCCTGAAATGCGGTCCACAGGAGAGGTGCTTGGGCTTGCCAAAAACCCTGGTCCGGCATTTTTTAAGACTGAGGAGGCTGCTCAACAGCGACTTCCTACTGAAGGTACTGTTCTCATTACTGTGTCAGAAAAAGACAGATCGACCATTCCAGAAATCGCAAAACGATTCAAAACGCTTGGATTTACGATCAAGACTACCAAGGGAACCCATAAATTCATGGCGGAACATGGGGTTGAATCGGAACATATACTCAAATTACACGAGGGAAGACCAAACATTGCAGATGCCATAAAAAATGGGGAGATTCAATTGGTGATAAATACACCAAGCGGTAAATTGAGCAAGTACGACGATTCATATATTCGCAAATCTGCTATCAAGTACAAGGTTCCTTATATCACTACCCTTGCAGCAGCCATGGCTGCTGTCAGAGGTATTGAAGCGTTTCAAAGTGATCAGGGGCTTGTCAAATCACTTCAAAGCTACCACCGGGACATTGATACGTCTTCAGTAGACCACAAAGGAGGTAATTAATGAAATTAATAGGTGATAACTGCGGTGTTTTTGGCATTGTTAAAGATACAGACTGCGTTGAAGACATCTACAGGGGTCTTGACTTTCTTCAACACAGGGGCCAGCAATTCTGTGGCATGGCCACCTATGATGGGAAAAGAATCTACCAGATAACCCATTATGGCCAGGTGGGGAACACCTTCACCCCCCATGAATTAGAGACCTTTAAAGGCAACATGGGTATTGGGCACGTAAGCCTTAAGGAAAGGCAGCCTATGGTGTGGCAGGGTGCTGTTGGTGAGATAGCGGTTGCCTTTAGTGGTAATATTATTAATAGTGAGGCGCTTTTAGAAGAGATGAAGAACAGAGGAAAGGCCTTTTATCATGGTTTAGATATTGAGATCATCTCCAAGCTCATCATGCAAGAGAAGAATGTAGTTACAGGAATCTCTATGCTGGCTAAAAAGATAAAAGGCGCTTACTCGCTTGTTGTTTTAACCCAAGATGGAATATATGCAGCCAGAGATATCTATGGATTTAGACCTCTCATGCTGGGAGAAGGATTGAATGCCTTTATTGTGAGCTCCGAGTCAAGAGCTGTTCAGAGCTCAGGTTTCAATTGCACAAGAGACGTGCGACCAGGGGAGATTGTGTTTATCAGTAAAAAAGGCTTCGAGACCAGGCAAAAATTAAAAAGCCCAAGAAGAGCCCACTGTGCCTTTGAATGGGCATACACAGCAAGTATGGACAGTAAGATTGACGGACTCTATGTTCAAGAGGCTAGAAATAACCTTGGAAAGAGCCTTGCAGAAAGAGACATTGAAGAAGGCGGCATTCAGGCCGATCTTGTTGCACCGGTACCTATGTCAGGTATCGGACATGCCCTGGGATATCACATGGTATCCGGATTGCCCTACCAGGAGGTTTTTCTCTATAACAGGTATGCTGATCGAAGTTATACACAATTAACTCAGGCGGATCGGGACAGGATGGCAAAGAAAAAGCTCTCTGTTTTAGAATATGCAATTAGGGATAAACGAATTGTCCTTTGTGACGACTCTATAGTCAGGGGTACACAAATCAGGGAGAAAGTGAGGGAGTTGAAGAATTCCGGGGCCAAAGAGGTTCATGCGCGTATCGCCTGTCCACCATTAATGTACCCCTGCGATTTCGGCATATCAACCCGAACCTATGAAGAGCTTTTAGCCAGGCAATACCTTTCAGAAGGAAATATCACCACAATGGATGGACTTAAGGCCCTGGAAGCGTGGGTTTCTGAAAAGATCGGCGCCGATTCTGTAAAGTACAACAGTTTAGAGGCCTTTGTTGCGGCATTGAAGATCCCTAAAGAGGATTTATGCCTTAAGTGCTGGGATGGAAATTGGCCAATCACCTTATAAATATGAAATATGAAAATAGCCTTAGCACAAATTAACCCGATCATCGGGGATTTTACCCACAACACGGAAAAGATTATAGCCGCAGCAGAAAAGGCTATAGATCTTTCCTGTGATCTAGTTGTCTTTTCTGAGCTCGCGATCTCAGGCTATCCGCCACGGGATCTTCTGGAAAAGAAAGACTTTGTTGAGGCTAACCTGATACATCTACAGACGCTGGTTAAATCTATTAAAGAAATTGGTGTAATATGCGGGGTTGTGGATAAAAACCCGAACGAAAAAGGCAACCCTCTCTACAACTCAGCTGTACTTTTTGATAATGGGAAGATTCTCCACCAGGCACATAAGAGGCTTCTGCCTACTTATGACGTGTTTGATGAGAGAAGGTATTTTGAACCCGGAAAAGAATGTTCATCTTTTCTCTATAAGGACTGCCAAATAGGGCTCACCATATGCGAGGACATCTGGAACGACAAAGGCTTCTTATCGAGACGGCTTTACCCTGCTGATCCGGTAGAAAGTATGATCAAAGAGGGGGTCAATCTTTTCATCAATATTTCAGCATCTCCTTATCATGTGGGCAAAAGGGAATTTAAATGGGACATGTTTGGGTCTATCTCCAAAAAATATCACATGCCCCTCCTTTATGCCAATCAGGTTGGTGGCAATGACAGTGTGCTTTTTGATGGCATCAGTCTCGCCTTTGACACTCAGGGCAGGGTGGCAGCAAGGGCTCGAGACTTTAAAGAAGACATAATTGTCTTCGACACTCAAACTCGAAAAGGCGACCTCCATCCAGTTTCTGAAACAGACACCGAATCAATCCTTAATGCTTTAATCATGGGCACCAGAGACTATGTTCGGAAATGTGGGTTTTCCAGGGCTGTTATTGGATTGAGTGGTGGCATTGACTCAGCGCTTACTGCATATATTGCGGTCCAGGCACTCGGAAGGGAAAATGTCATACTTATCTTTATGCCTTCTCAGTATACCCTTAAGGAAAATTTTGAAGATACGAAAAATCTGGCAAAAATTTTGCGCATTAAGCTTTATAATGTACCTATTGATGAGGTATTGGAAACATTTCTTCAAGGACTGTCTCCCCTGTTTAAAGACGTGGCAACAGAGGTCACAGGTCAAAACATCCAGGCCAGAACCCGGGGAACAATTCTGATGGCAATAAGCAACAAACTTGGGCATTTGCTTCTTTCAACTGGTAATAAGTCTGAGTTGGCAGTGGGGTACTGTACCCTGTACGGGGACATGAACGGTGGTCTGGCCGTTATCTCGGATGTACCTAAGACTATGGTATACCGAATCGCTCGTTTCATAAACAGAGACAAAGAGGTGATTCCCGAACGAATTATTCAAAAGCCCCCCTCGGCCGAGCTCAAGCCAGATCAATTAGATCAGGATGATCTGCCCCCGTATGAGATTCTGGATGATGTCCTGAAGGCATATATCGAAGATAACAAGACAGCAAAAGAGATTATAGAGATGGGTCTTGAGCCATCAATCGTTAGGAATATTATCAGCCGGGTTGATCAAAACGAATACAAGAGGCACCAATCACCGCCGGGATTAAAGGTTACCACTAAGTCCTTTGGGTACGGAAGGAGATTGCCCATAGCCCAAAGGTACCGATCTCCATAGGAACTATAAAATGATATACTTTCTGTATACTTAAGCAACAATTCCCTCTCACCTTTGACTCCCCTGTCTTTTCCCAAAAAGTTTTCAATAGAGATATGTTGATTATGTCAAAACAGGTGTGTTAAAATCCTCTCTAAAGACAAACTCAAGGATAAGGAGGGTCTTTAATGTCACTAATCACCATCACGAGCGGTATTGGCAGCGGGGGTATGACCATCGCCCGGCTCGTTGCCAATGGGCTCAAACTGGATCTTTATGACGACCAGAGGCTTCAGCAGGAGGCTATCAATATAGGCATTTCATCAGAAGAGGTGAAAGATTTTGACCAAAAAGCTCCGGGGCTATTTAACCGTATCCTGAGCCATAAACCCCAAGCCTACCTCGGTCTGATGGAGGCACTGGTCTATGAGGTCGCCCGTAGGGGCCATGGTATTATTCTGGGACACGGCGCTCAATTTCTGCTCCGTGATTTTGGATGCGCCTTGCATGTACATATTTATTCTCCCGAGTCTCCACGTATCCAATCCCTTATGGATCAGCAAGGCATAAGCCGGGATACGGCTGAAAAAATAATTCACAAGAGCGACAGTGAGCGCAGGGGTTTTCTCCAGTTTGCCTTCCAAATAGACTGGGATGATCCGTCTATGTATGATCTGATCATTAACCAAAGCAAATTGGGCGCGGATTCAGCTGCGAAGCTCATTATAGATGTAGCGCAATCACAACAGATCAAGGCATGTAGCATAACAGCCATGTATACCATGGAACGACTATCCCTGTTGAAAAAGGTCGAGGCCGCGGTCCTGAAAAATAAAATCAGTTCTCAAGACTTCCACATTGAGGTGCCTGAAAGAGGTGTGGTCCAGATTATTGGATCACTCAATCCTCTCGAGTCTGAAAGTGGTCTGCTCGAGGTTGTAAAAGGTGTTCAAGGCGTTTTAGAGGTCAGGTCAGAGATCGTAGTCCCGGAACTGCATGACATTGGATGATGATTGGCCCGTCTATGAAAAGTCATCTATTATATTATACACTTGCCGAGCGTGTCGAATCTTGAGTACTATTCAATGTAGGCAAAAGGGGAGGTATGCTCTTAAAAGCCAGCAATTAGCTGGACAATTATAACTCTGCTTTGCCTTCATGCCGCTGCACCTGCCTGCCATCTGGCAAGCGGGTATGGCGGATAAATATTAAGATCTTGGGTTATTAAGACATCTCAATAAGGAACTATGCTGAGTAAAAGAATTATACCATGTCTCGATGTAAGAGACGGAAAGACCACTAAAGGTATCAAATTCAAAAATAATATCGATATTGGGGACCCTGTGCAAATGGCCAAATTCTATTATGAACAGGGAGCAGATGAGATCGTTTTTTATGATATTACGGCATCAAGCGATCGGCGGGATATTATGATCGATGTCGTTCGCAGGGTAGCGGAGGAAATCTTTATGCCTTTTTCCGTAGGTGGAGGAATCAGGACAATCGAGGATATGCGCGATGTTTTGCTGGCAGGAGCAGAGAAGGTCAGCGTAAACTCTGCCGCGGTCAAGAACCCTAAGATCATTGCCGATGGCGCCAATGCCTTTGGCAGCCAGTGCATTGTGCTTGGGATGGATGTCAAAAAGGTAAAAGAAACCAACAAGATACCATCAGGCTATGAAATTTGGATTCATGGAGGCCGCACCTCTACAGGTATTGATGCCTTAGGCTGGGCTAAAGAGGCAGAAAAATTAGGGGCAGGCGAGATATGCCTGAATTCCATGGATGCGGATGGCACACAGCAGGGTTATGAATTGGCATTGACACCCCTTATATCTGAAAATGTATCTATTCCGGTTATAGCTTCTGGCGGTGCAGGCAATATTGACCATGTCTACGATGTGCTCACACAAGGCAAGGCCGATGCAGCCCTTATCGCATCTATAGTCCACTATGAAACCTATACTATTAAACAAATCAAAGAAGAACTCCACGCACGGGGCGTTAAGGTGCGAATGACCTGGTAAATAAGATGAAAGCCTTATTAGCATTAGAGGACGGTACTATATTTTATGGTGATACCTTTGCAGGAGAGGGTGAGGTATCAGGTGAGGTCGTGTTCAACACCAGCATGACGGGTTACCAGGAGATCCTGACAGACCCCTCTTACAAGAGCCAGATTGTGACCATGACCTATCCCCTGATTGGCAATTATGGAATAAACAGCAGGGATATCGAATCGAGCAGAGCCCTCCTGGGTTGCATCCAGTTTTGTCTGTCTGGGCATGATAAATGATTATCTCTTTTTCTACCCCTTATCAAATTGTTTTAGAAACAACGTTATATATTAAAACAGCTAAACAAAAATTTTTTTATATAGCATAGAAAAAATTTAATTAACTATCTTGAAAAAAACTTTTTCTTTGTTAAAAAGAAAAATGAATAAATAAGGCAACTTAGGCGAGAGAGCCCGAGCACCGACTTTGAGGCCATCTAGGGCCTCGGGCGGGACCCTGTAGGATCCTTCGGACCAACGGGGCAGGCAATAAAGGTTTTGTTTATGGTGAGCTCATTATGGGCCGGCTCCTGCCCGCCGTCTTTTTGGCGGGGCTGAACTTTGTAACCTGGATAAGGGATGATTGGCAACCACCTTTATGTGGTATGCCGGATAATGATAACGATTAGGTACAGGGTTCGTTTGTAGTGAGAGACTCACCGAAAAACCCACTAAAGTTCCTGGTGGAGCAGTAGAACAGGTGTGTCCAAAATTAATGGCGGTTTTTAACTTGTTGATTTTACATGTTTTTCACTTTTTTCTTGACAGGGGCAATATAGGATGTCCCTCTTTACGTTGAAGAAATTTTTCTGGTTTTTGTATTGCGTATCCAATCATTTTCTCACTTCTATCACGGGTAAATCTTCACTAAATTCACTATCAATTAAAGAAATTTGCTTTCTAATGATGCCTCGTTTTTCAAGAGCCGGCTTGAGACAGAAATTATAGAAATCTTCTCTGCTAATGCCCCCCGGTTTTTCTACATGTGGAAAGAGTAATTTTAAATAAGCAGATGCGAGCTTCTTAATTGCAGTTGTATCCCTTGTATCAGCCTTTTGGGGAATCTGTAATAATTCGCTAACAATATAAGAATAATTCGAGGTTTCTCTCAATGAATGTAAAATCTCAGAGAAATATTCAACATTTAGAGTATAGCCTTTAACCTTTAAATCTTCATGAACCCTTTGCAATCTCCAGCCTTCTATAAAACCATGGAACCTATCCAATAAAGCAGAAGATTGGAAAAAAGGCGGTAAGCCCGAAAAATATTTAGTGTGAATTGGCTGCATAGTACTTGATAGAACAATATTGCCAAGTAACATTAAACCGGATGAAGACGTGCCTCTATAATTTGCAACCGTAAAAACACCATTTTCCAAGTAATTTTTTAACGCACCTTGTAGCTCATTTTCATCAGCAAATTTAATTGTTTCGATTTCATCCATAGAGACAAAATCATAATGACTTATGATACCGGCAGCCTTTCTTGAAACATCATAAAATAGTTTTGCTCTTGTTACTGTTCCACCACTGATTAGCCATCCATATTTACTTATATTTCCAAAAACATAGGACTTACCCGTTCCTTTGGGTGCAAGCTCAATTATATTAAGATTGGGCTCAACAAAAACTAATAACCGACTAATGAATAGTAGTTTTTGCGTAAGATTTTTAAAGCCGTTAGCGTTGTACTCCATTGAACGTATTAACAAATTTATCCAATCTTCCAGAGAAAAATCTTTCCTAACGCTTCGGAAATAATCAATATCGACGTCATAAGGTTTAAATGGTTTAAAGCCTATAAGTTCAATTGCACCTTTGTCTTTACCTTCGGGAGGAATGTAGACCAATGTGATGACACCCCAAATTTCACCATCTTTCAACTCCTTATGTTTTTTAGCCACATAATCAGGGATCTTGCCTTCATTATTCTTTATCCCAAGATCAGGGATAGAAAATTTAAGCACATTTTTTAATATATCCGTTTCTACAATAAATCTTGTCAATATTGTTATTTCTTCACTGTGGGTTCTAATCCTATTTTTTATATCGCTGTTTTTATGCGCAATATGTTCGTCTAAAAATAAAAGTAATCCATGCGTATCCAAATAGCCTTTCTCATCAGTATATTTACGAATAAGCCAATCTTTGATAAAAGAAGGTAGATTTCTTCCGGAAAAAACACTATATCTTTTAGGGATTTTATATACAGATTCATCTGGAAAGGAATTCTTAATTTTTTCGTCTAATTGATTCATATCAAATCCTTTTCTTTGAAACCGCCCTTAATTGTTATCGCTACATCAAATTTTTGACTATGAACATTCAATTCAAACTCATATTTGCCTGCTCTAAAACCTGTTAATTTCACACACCACTTATCATTTTTCTTTTCAAGTGGCATATCTTTGCCTTTCCAAATCAAAACAGGTGAAATGGTTGGTGGCGGCTCTATTGCAATATTTACAAGCGGATTCCTGACGGAAATCTCTTTTGATAGTAATTCCACATCATACGCAACCCTCTCATCCATTTTTGAGATTACAATACATGGCACCAAAACTTCTTCAGGAGTGGCTCCACCATGAACTTCACGATAAGGAGTATTGTATAATGAAGTATGTTTTAAAGCTATTAACGCTTTTTTATCTTTATATTCCCCACTATCAATTTTATATAGTAAGAATTCTGAATCATCTTGATAATCTCTCTTCGTCCACATGCATCTGCCTTCATGGTTGGATTCAGAAAAATCAAATTTTTTATAATTTCCAAACTTTTTTTGGGCAAGGAAGGTAAATCCGTGATCTGATACAATGATAATGTTTTCATCAATTCTCTCAATTATTTCCCTTTTAATAACACGTTCGATCAACTCGATCTGTTTTATCAAATCATCAGGATATTTATATGGATTCTCATCATGGATGTATTTATCCAATTCTAAGATGTGAACAGCATTATCAAAGTGGTTACATTCCGTTACGGTTGGTAAATTAGCCTTCTTTATGTATTTTTCTGCCACATATTTATTTTTTTCCTTGCCATGTTTGTTGATTAGATACTCAATTAAAGGAAGCCATTCAGCGCCCAATCCATCAATCCAAATGACACAAGCATCACCAATGTCTTGGAAATTCTCTGTTTTATAATACCAATCATAGAAACTTTGAGCGTCTTTGTTTTTTTCATTAAGAATGCTTAATAATTTATCAGACCGTTGATCCAATAGTTTTGATTGGTTATACTCTCTGAAATACTCTGTTATCCATTTTTCTAATTTTTCATTATTTACGGTAAGATCCCATTTTAAATAGTAATAAAGCTCCGGATATATTTCTCTAATAATTTCCAAGTGCTTACTTTGGTCATCTTTGTTACAATTTTTAAATAATTCAATTATATATTTTCTTTCCGCAAATGAGATATTGGTTAAGTAATTAGACTGATTTTGTATTGAATAGCCACATATAGAATTAAGCTTATCATGAAGTTTTTTCTCGATCTGATGGAAAGGAATTTTGAAGTCTTTATGGATGAGTTTCAGATAGGATTTTCTCTCATTAAAACTATCCTTTTTGGCAGAAATACCATCGAACATTTTTAGCCAAAGTTGATCTATCAATTCATCATCCGAGTAAGCTTTTACGCCACACATAACTTTAAAGACATAATTCTCTTTTAAATGATCCTGAGTTATGATCCAATTTCTTAAAAGCCATCGGCTGTATTTATCTTTATGCTGAAACCAAAGCCCTAATAACCGTATGTTGGATATGGTATTAAAGCTCTTTATATTAAAGTGGTGATTAACGAGACGTTGAAAATCCAGCAAAAACAAATCATCACCTTCACTTACCTCGTTTATTAAGGAATCCCAAAAGGGTGTATCTGATTCTCTATACTCAATCGGCACTTTTAGGCCAACAATTTTCTCTAAGTAATCTTTTTGATTGTTTGTCTTTTCTAAAAGAAAAATGGCATCTGGAAGAAATTTTTCATATAAATATGCCATCGACTTAGACTTGCATATGATATTATCAAGATTATCCTGTTTCCATAATTCTAACCAATCTGAGGTGCTATTTATTGTCTTGAAATCCTTTGGAACTGCACAGGCTTCAAAACCTGCATTGTAAGCAACTTGATAAATCTTAATCTTTTTATCAAGTTGCTCTTCCAGGTTCCAAATCGGAGCCCAATTATCTTTGCGATGAAAAGTCCTCAGGAAATCTTTTTCAAATCTTTCCTTCAGCCCAACTAAAGGAATGTAAATTCTCCTAAAGTATTTTATGCTGCTGTTTTCAATTTCAAATAAACTGGTAATGATTGTATTAAAGTCTATCGCAGGGAAAAACCTCAACATCTCAGAGAATGGAACAACGACGGTATCTTTCCTGAGAAGCTTTACGCTATTAAGAACATTGTCTAAAGTAAACCATCCGTCATTGTGAGGTAATAGATTTTTTAATTGTAAAGTCGTTACTTCGTGCTCTAATAAATAGGAGATTATGGCTTTAAAGGAACCGAAATTATTCAGGAATATCAATCTAAGTGGGTATCGCTGCGCGCTTGGTGAACTGGCTTTTTTATCTGTTTCAATCGCATGGAATAACTCCTCTATTGACTTGAAATTTTTGACCATGTTATTTCCCCACCCACACAAAAGTCTTCGCATGGAATTCTTGCTCAGCATTACGGTAAGATCTTGACAAAACTAACGGCCCTTGAGCTTTCGCAAGGTTCTTACATTATAAATATTTTTCTAAAATACTTATAAGTTCATCATGTTCACTGATCAATTTCTTCAAAACAGACTTCCAATCACCCTGGTAAGCCTCAATTTTTTCGATGATCGCTGTCCTTCTACTTTCTTTGTTATGTTCAGATGTAAAATCATCTGTATAGCCCTGATCTCTGCCCTCGTTTTCATATGTCTGCCCAGGTTGTGGTTTTGATTTTTTTATATACCAGTCTTTTACTCTTTCTCTAATATTATCCTCTTTCCAGGAATAAACTCCGATTTCTTCCGGCATATTTCGCCTAATGTACGCAATTACATTATCTATTTCCTCATCTCTGATTTCAACATTTTCGATGTTTTTCAACCATGCAATAAACAACTCGCGGATCTTTTCCTTTTTAAAGATAAGAAATTTTAAGTCGGTTTCCACAACTTTAACTGCATCCAATACGTTTTTTATGTCCGACCGAGAAATTTCTGTATCCATTGATTCTATTAGTTCGATAATTTCATCAATAGCTAACTTAATTTCCTCATTTGCATCTTCAGAGAGTTTAAACACCCATAAAGGATATTGAGATTCTTTTATCCACTCTCTAATTCCCCATCTTAAATCATTTAAGCTTTCAATATCCCTTAAATTAAATACACCTGTTAAGTCAGTAATCAATTTCTTTTCTTCTGCCGTCCCTAATCTTACTTCTAATTTATTTGAGCCTCTTCCACCTTCCCAATATTTGAATAGGTCGAGTATTTTATCCCGCATAATCTCTTTTTCGATCGGTTTTCCCCTTCCTGTCTCGTACAGTTTTCCAACATAACCCATCATTAAAAATCCCAATGTCGCCATATGAAGCATATTGGGATATAAGCCAAAAGGCGGTTTTGTTAAGAATTTCAAGGTATCGCCAAGATTGAAAACACCAGAATCCTTTTTCCTGTTGATTATCTTTTGAATTTCACTATTCATTTTGATAGTGGGATGATTCACATCGACTTCTTTTTTAAATTGTAGGCCTTCATCAACAATATAATCACCGAAATTATCTTTTATAATTTCTCGTGTGTACCGTTCAGGCCCGGAAGACGTTTTTGTTTCAATAAAATCCCTATTGTTAGCAAAGAGAAAGTTTTCGGCTGATGCTTTTGCCATTTTTCCTGTCCAAACATTATGATTCTTCTTTGTTTCTTTTAGCACTTCTAATCCTGAGCTAAATATTTTTGCCGATAATTCCTCGTTAACAACTTCGCTAAAATCTTTGACTAAGCATTTACCGTTGCTTTCTTCAGATAGGCTTTCGAGTTTATTATCTAAATCATCACACCTTTTTAAATACCATTCAGCATAGCCAGATTTAATTAAATGAATCCATCTGTCCAAAAATTTCCTCGCGTAATCTTCATTTGAGATTCGCTCTTCAGTATAGTTGTGTCTCTCCGCAATAATTGCGCGTGCTTGATAATCGACAAATTGGTTAAGAATATCCTCACCAAAGAGTTCTTCAAGCACAATAAAGACAATATTGATAAACTCAGTGTCTTTCAAAATATTTCTAACACTCACTTTGATCTGTTCTCGTTCTTGAATATTTTTTGCAATTAATACAACTATGTGAAGCGCATAATCTTTTACGAAAGCTTTCCTTAACATATTTTTCAGCAAATATTCATTTAGAGAGGCATCAAAAATCTTTAATTCAGTTTTTCTGAGAACAGAATTGGTAAATGTATTGTGAATTTCTTTAACTTGCTCTTTCGATAGAATTTTATCTATTTGATTGTAAAGCCCTTTCAAACCTTCTTTTTCCTTTTCAATTTCTTTAAGCGGCAAGCTGGAAGATGAAACCAGGAAAAGATTATCCGGATTTTTGGGAATAATTTGCCTGGAATCAAAAAAATTCAAGGCCGCTTCAATATCGTTTTCATACTCCGTTCCCCAGAACATAGATTTGATATTAGTCGCACTTGGGGCAACTAAAGTATCTCTTGCTTCAGCCACCTTTACCATCTTGTATTGTATGTTTAATAGAAGTACGCCTTTGAAAATGGCGCTGTATGCTCGGTTTTCCTCTTCAACAGCCTGTATGTGCAGTTTATACTTATCCAGAATAGATGAAAATTTCTGGTAATCAATTCTTTCAAATTCTTCCATAAAAAAATCCCAAAGATAATCGACAGTGAGAAATACACCGTTAACACCCGACGGGTTTTCTTTGATAAACTTGCTGAAACCTCTCTCTTCATCATAGAGGAATTCAAAGATACTCCGTTCGGTTGAGCCAATATTTCTTACAATAAAGGTGGAAAGATAGGCTGTATATGGATGAATTGGAAAAAGGTTTTTGAGCAATGTATAATCCCTAACGCCACCATCAGTACCAACTATCCTTCTTATCAAATCATCCATAACATATGATTTTTCGTCTTTTAAGGATTCCCACGTCGATTTATCTTTCTTTTTAATAGCAGCGCCAACTATATGGTATGTCGTGATAGGTTCCATCGAATAATCAAGCATCCTAAACCTGCCAAGGACTTTCTCCATATCTTCCTTTGTAATTTTTGCCTGCGATGGGGTACGATGGCTGACCATAAAGAGATAGACACCTTTATTTACGGACAATTCAGCAATATTTTGTAATTCGGTTAATAAAACGCTGATGCTTGGAAGTTCAAGAACAGAGGTAAATTCATCCCAGTATATCATTAAACTGTCGGCTTTACCTTGCCCCCTCAATTCTTCTATGACTTCATTTAACCAGTTGGCTATTTCACTGTATGAAAAATGAATGCCAATGGTGGAAGAAAGATGTTCTAAATTCTTCAAAACGGTCAAATCTTCATCCCTCAGCTTTTTTAATAAATCTTCCTTGTCCTTCACAAACATATTTATTTGCGGGTATTCTTGAATGACAGTTTCCCAACTGATATGCCACGGATTTGTCTCAATTTGATGAATCATTTTTTCAAAATCGCTTTTGGTGCTGATCTTTATATTATTCTGTTTCAGAGCACGTTTGACCGCTTTTTCAATTGAGAGAGTAAAAGTTCTATTGTCTATAATGTTAGACGTTCCTTTTAATATTACCGGAAAGACCCGCAATTGATTACGAAGATTAAGTATCCTGGATTTCAATTGTGTGTCTCCGAAATTTCCAATAAATTCTCCTATCTCGTCCTTCGGATCAAATAAGAGATGTTTTATAACAGCAGTTGCGTGGCTTTTCCCGGTTCCATAAGTGCCTTGCAACCAGATCGACTTTCTTTCATCTGGACGCTGCCCTTCCAGAGAACTCAATACCCCTCGCAAGACATCAAAATATTTGTCGTTCGTGATAAACTGTTTCCAATAATTCCCGACTTCATTCGTTAAATCATAAGCCGGTTGAAAATAATCATTTAACCCAATAATCTCATTATATTTTATATCCAAGATTTCCTCCCCTGCTGATGATATAAATCTAAAACATCTAAATTATTTTTATGGTTATTTAAGCCAAAAACCATTTTTTCATTTATAAAATCAGTTTTCAGAAACTCAGGTTCAAAGAGAGATAAAAGCAATCTCTCTATCTCTTCTGTGCTTAACACAAAAATATTCTGCGAGCTAAAGGATGAATCTTTAATGTTTTCTAGCTCTATCTGATAAATTTTATTTATTTCTGCATACTTATAAAGCGAATATAATACAGCAATGGGATCAAAATTATATCCGCCTTCTTTGATAATTTTTCTTACTCTGCAATCTTTTTCAACTTTTCCAATTTTTAAACCGTTCCCAATCGGAGTTCTTTCAAACGTACCTATCAACGCCGAATAAGCATTGGTGATAGATCGATTCTTTTTTCCGTAGAAATCAGATAATAAATAGATTGTCATTTCTCTTGTATATTCGCCGCGCCCCAAACTTCCCCACCACCTGAAAAGCGGAGCATTAAAATAAAGATTTACCCACAAAAAAGACCACAAATTTTCTGAGTTGATACCTTCTTGTTGATACAGATAACTTACTTTTTCATAGAATATTGTTGTTTCACTTCTATTTATTATTAACTCCATGTCTTTTAAATAAAAATAAAGAGCATCAATTTGTATTGGGCCTAAATTGGAAGATTCCAATACTTTTGTCTTCAATTTAAAAAACAGCTCCATCCATTCTTGACGAAGGCCAAAGGTAAGATAGCGAAACAATCCAGCAGTTTTTTCCATTTTAAGCATGTAATATTCTTAAAATATCCACTGATGTTATATCTTCTCTCAAAAAAATATTATCTAAACCTGCCGTTAAATCAACTCTTGCTGTCTCATTTTTTTCTGCCTGAAGATATCTTAGAATATCCTCCAACCTTTCCCTGGAAATTCCAAAGAGTTTATAAGGCCCGCCTTCACAAATATCTTCGTAAAAATCTGAAACCTTTAAATCATATCGTTTTTTATCTTCGGCAAATCTATACAAAGAATAGGCAATTGCCATTGGGTGAATTTCATCAGTGCCTATTTTCCTTACATATCTGACATTCCGTCTTTTTTCTATGAATCCAATTTTTAGTTCTTTTCCTAAGGGGGAAGTGTCAAACATATTAAGTAAAGAGCTTATGCTATTAGAAGAAGTTTTCGGCTTATTTCGTTCATCGAAATCGATGATCCTTTCAATCAATTCCTTCGAAGAATTCACTGTATTCCAAGCAAGATTGGATACATACCACTCAATAAATTTTATATTGTAGAAAAAATTTGTCCATATAATTTCCCAAACCAATTTTTCATTTGATCTTATAATTTCCTTCAATATCAGAGATGTTTCCGTTGGTACTTTATGTCCGTTTAATAATTCACAATCTTTTAGCCAAGCAACCATGGATTCAATTTGACGGTTACCTAAATTATTTTTTTCAAACCAATTTTCTAATCTGTTTAAAAAATCTACCAACCATGCTCTCCTCATTCCAAAATTTTGGTATTTACTCGTTGCAATTTTACCATTTTTCACTTTACGACCTCCTTCAGTAACGGAAATTGATTTTGCCATTAAACAACCTTTTTCGGCAAAATTAAGACACTTTGAGCAATGAACACACATTTCCTTATTAATTTTAACTTGGGGAATAACTCTCAACGCGCCTGTAGGACATTCCACCTCGCAAACACCGCAATGCACACAGTAAGTTGTCTTGTAAAAAATCTTTTTAAGCTTGCTCTGAATAATAATATCTTGGCCTACCCCTTGTAGTTGAATAACTTGTTTATTGCCCTTAATATTATTAAGTTCGAAGTTAAACAATTCGCTATCTATTCTTATCTCACCCATTATTTTATTGCTTTTGATCCTATATGAAACTGTTCCAAGGGTTTTTAACCACTCAAAAAAATCTTCTCGAGGGTTCCTTAGAATTGCTTGAAGATTTATATCATCTTGGATAAAATCTAAACGTGTTCCATTTGTATCAATTCCTCGACCACCACCTCGTTTCTTCCATTGACCTTCTGATATGTATTTTTTAATTTTATCTTTTTTCGTGGTCTCAGAATTCCTTAAAACAAATTTTATCTTTTCTATAAAGCTGTTTGACAACTTAGGGAAAATAGTTGTTATGATATATTCATAGAGATTTGAGCCGTAAGGACAAACAGCACAACCAATTCTATGCAACCCATACCGATAACCTTTATTCAATCTAATATTTCTGCGGAATAAATATAAAAATATTTCTGCAATATTCCAATGCAATATGGGTTCGGCATTAATTTGTTTCGTTTGTTTTACTTTATGAGTGATTTTTTTATATTTGCTCCTCTTATCACTCTCATCGGCACGAACTCCCTCAAGCACCAGAATTTTCGGCTGTATAGCCCCATCACCTCCTTCATGGATATCTCTAATAAAATTAGCAAACGGAGCAGTCTTACAAACAGAGCAACACCATCGCTGAAGCATACCGGGCGGTCCAAATTGTTCCCAAAACTCAAGAGCATCTTTGGGAGGTCTTGCGGTATGAAATTTTAACCCGGGGTATGTTTTTTTATATGCCTCTTTTGCTCTCTCCACGGTTTCATAAGTGAAGGGAATTTCCATAGTCGTATCAGTGAAAATTACCATATAGTCATCAGGGGACAAAACTCTGCTTACAATATCCAAAACAACCTGAGAATCTTTTCCGCCACTAAACGCAACCGCAAAATAATCGACTTTGTCTTTATATTCTTTATACGTATAGTCCACAAAATCCATTGCTTCATTCTCAACAATAAACAAAGCGTCTTCGTTTTTTTCTATTAGAAGCTTAACGTCTATCGGCTCCAAGGCAAGTTCTTGCTCGACAATCAGTTCAGGGCTTTCATAAATGTTGCCGCCCTTAGCTTCTGCTACAAAAACACCTTTATTATAATATTGTCTACCAATTGCCCATAATAACGGTTCCTTTTTCTTAGGATAACTCCAATATTTATTAAAGCCTAAGAGATCTAATTCTTCATAAAAGACAGGTCTTGGCGGAACGATTTCTTCTTTATCGCTTATTTTATCATCAAGTAAAATACCATTAATTTTACTATCCCATTTAACCTTGTACATTAGTGCCCCAAATTTTATTTGAGATTAACATCTATTAGCAATAAGTCCACTTTCGGAAAAATTGCTGGAGCCGGTGATTACCCTGCCAAAACCTAACTCTCCTTGTTTGAAACGGCTGATATAAACCTTGGCGTGGATATTCTGTAACGGATAAGCTCTGATTTCAAGTTTGCCGCTTCTAATCCATTCTATAAATTTATTGACGCCTTGTTCAACGTTTCTATTGTCCTCAGAATCCTCCATTTCTTCTTGAACAAGATTTTCAACTTCCTGTTTGGTTTCGGCGTGCGAGAAATTAATTTGTTGCTGTTTGGGTTTTTGGCGTTTTCCAGTAATTGGAAAGTTTGTCTACTTGTGTTGATTCCAATAAGAATTCTTATCTTTTCTGTGTTTTCCAGTGACTGGTAGATGGCGTGAAACCCGCTGGAATAGAAGTAACCCACAAGGCAGTCAAATAATTTGGTGTCTTTTATTAAAACACGAAATCTCGCTTTAAGGTTTTGCTGTTCTTCGTTGGTAATAAAAGTTAAGTCAGTGTTGGTCATATTGGGATTACCTTTTTCGTAATGCAATTTCATTCTTTGAACAAATCCATGTAATTATACAGCTTAGATTATACTGCCTGTATGCAGCTTTATATTACTGCAAAACCAATTTCATATTGTAATTATCCAATAAGTAGAATGTCTTGCCAATAATAAGCTTACTATTGAAAACCAAAAATACTGAAAGCCTGTTCATTATATGAAAATGCTTGATAAAATCCTTTATGTGATTCGGAAAAGGATTATATCTTATTCCCCAAAAAATGCCACCCAAAAGATATGGGGGGTTCCGGGAATACCATGCTTACATAAGTATAGAATGATTATCATAGGTCTTATTTATCTGTGCCCTTTTCTTCTTTATCAAAATCTTTGATGATGCTATGATTATTAAAAAATATTTGAGGTGGTTATAAAACATCACCCTGAGAGAAAGTGGGATTTTCTGCGGCTGGTTGTACCCTTCTCCTTCAGAAAAGGTTGTACAAAATTAAATAGATTAGAATAGTATGGCTTACATCATTGAATTTGCAAAATCAGTCAAAGATCATTTTAAGCATCTAACGTCTAACCAACGTGCGATCCTACTCGATGCCATAGAAAAACAATTGATCCATGAGCCTTTGAAAGAAACCCGAAACAGAAAGGCTCTTCGTCCTAATCCAGTTGCTCCTTGGGAACTTCGGGTAGGTGACCTACGAGCATTTTATGAACCAGAGATTGGCGAGGAGGCCCAAAAAATCATCAAAATCCTGGCGGTGGGTCGAAAGAAAGGAAACAAATTATTTATTGGGGGAAAGGTGGTGGAATTATGAGAACTATTGAGATCGAAAAAGAATCTTTGAAGCCCTTATCAGAGTATACAAAAGAATTAGAGGAAGATATCCTTGTGTTTACCTCTAACAAACAGCCAGTGGCTGCGATGGTGCCTCTAAAAAATGTGGACATGGAATCATTGGCCTTGAGCTATCATCCTGATTTTATGGAGCTCATTGAAAAAGCCAGAGCAGAGGTAAAAGCTGGGAAGACCTTATCTCTGGAAGAAATGAAAAACGAGGTCGGTAGTATGGAAGAGAAATAGCGTGGTGTTTTAGCAAATGAAGCTTGTCTTCGGCTGCTGGCTGCTGGATCTCAGCCCGTCCATTTGATTGAAAGCCCGCCATCCTGGGCTTTCTTGCCATCTGATAATCCACATTATGCAATCGCTAAAGACAAAAGCCGTGCCATCCCGATTTATATCGGGAATGATCACGGCTTTTGCACGCTCTCACATAACATTTATAGGTTATCAGAAAGCCATTCCCCTTTATCCCCCGCCTGTCTACCTGTGGCAGAACCACCCGCCAATGAAAAAAGAAAAGGCAGTTAAAAGAAGAATCTCAACCGCCTTTCGGTCAAGCAATTATGATAAGAATGTCAATATTTCAGGGACGTCCCATCCTTAGATGCTAAGCAATTTCTGCACGAAGTCCCCCTTTATCACTTCTTTCTTCCTATAATCAGGGAACGTCGAACGATCCCCAGGGTTCGGTTTTTTTGCATATGACTCACCATGTTGGGCAGGAATCGTTGTGTAGAGAGAGGGCAATCTACGATATGGGTGATTTCCCACCCGGAATCCTTCAGAACGTCAATGTAATCTGAAAGAAAAATACTCTGTCCTGGATCTACCGCAATGTATCAGGATCAGGATAATGGAGAGGGCCAGATAGGCGATTGGATAAAAGAACTTTACTAAGGAGTTGCTATTATGTTAGGCCTTTATAACTACAATAAAATGGTCAATCATCCTTATCGCCCAACTGGTAAGGCTGATTGAGATATTATAAAAAGGCTTTAGTTAAAGGAAAGGGAATATATGCTTTGTAAAACAAAAAAAGATGTCATGAAAATGGTTAGAGAGAAAAATGTCAGCTTCATCCAATTCTGGTTTACGGATGTGTTGGGGATATTAAAGAGTTTTGCTGTTACTCCCTCTGAGCTGGAAGAAGGATTAGAAGAGGGAATGGGCTTTGATGGCTCCTCTATCGAAGGGTTTGCCAGGATTGAGGAGAGTGATATGATAGCCATGCCTGATCCCACCACCTTTCAGTTCCTCCCCTGGCGACCACAGGACAGACCAGTAGCCCGGATGTTTTGCGATATCCTTCAGCCAGATGGAAGCCATTATGAAGGGGATCCAAGATATGTCTTGAAAAGAATGACAAAAAAACTTGCTGAAATGGGATATATAGCTTACATGGGGCCGGAGCTGGAGTTTTTCTTTTTTGAGGGACAGGATTCCCCCAAACCTATTGATAAGGGAGGATATTTTGACAACAGACCCTTAGACATGGGCGGGGATTTAAGAAGAGAAATGATCTTTGCCCTTCAGGATATGGATATCCGTGTAGAATACAGCCACCATGAGGTTGCCCCCAGTCAGCATGAGATTGACCTCAGGTATGATGAGGCATTGGTAATGGCTGACAAGACCATGACCTATAGAATAGTTGCAAAAGAGATTGCAAGACAAAATGGCTGTTACGCTACATTCATGCCAAAGCCCATTTTTGGCGAAAATGGCAGTGGCATGCACGTGCATCAATCTCTGTTTAGGGGAGATATTAATGCCTTTTATGATCCCCAGGATCAGTATCATCTTTCATCGTTAGCAAAGCCGTATATTGCCGGCATTATGAGGCACGCACGAGAGCTTGCAGCAATAACCAACCAGTGGGTAAATTCCTATAAAAGATTGGTCCCCGGCTATGAGGCGCCTGTCTATATTTCATGGGCTAGGCGCAATCGCTCGACAATGGTTCGGGTACCCATGTATAAACCAGGCAAGGAGCTGGCCACAAGGATCGAGTTCAGATCTCCTGATCCTGCCTGTAATCCCTATTTGGCATTCGCAGTTATGCTGGCAGCGGGACTAAAGGGGATTGAGCAAAACTATCCCCTCCCAGAGCCAATAGAAGAAGATATCTACGAGATGGATGAAGAGGCAAGGGAACGAGCTGGAATCACCTCTCTGCCAGGAAACCTTTTTGAAGCACTTCAAGAGGTAGAAAAGAGTGAATTAGTACGCGAGACTCTGGGTGATCATATCTTTAATAAATTTGTAGCCAATAAAAGGATCGAATGGGATAGATACCGGATTCATGTAAGCCAGTTTGAGATTGAAAAATATCTTCCGATTCTTTAAGAGAGGAACACCATGAAAGATGATATAGTAACAGGAATTGGTGATGCCCTGTTTGGTTTTCAGGCAGCACTCAAACAAGGTGGCTCAAGCCTTCAGGAATATCTGGAAAAATATTACTATAAGAAGTGGCTGGGAGACACCCTCCTTGCTGCCGTATCCATACGAGCCACATTCGTTACTGCCATGCATGAATTCCTTGCTGATGAGGGTCTTTGTAATCTTGAAAGGGTGCAGCTGAGTCCAGTTACTGATCCGCTGGCCCATGATGTAGAGCATGTTCCATCTATATCTTACAAAGGCCTACATTATGTTATGACCCACAGCATGATCTATTCCAAGTTCCTGGCCTGCCACCATCCCAGGATAAAGGGTATATTCGTTGACTCCCCCAATATCAGGCTCGAGGTAGAGAGCCCTGACAGAATCCAGAGGGGAAAGTACATCATTGACTTCAGCCAGATGGATGTAGAGGTGAGGAGAAATCGGGGTATTGATTTTGAGACCTATCTCTCCAAGCCAGCCGAGGTAAAAGGGATTCTTAAGGAGGATATGGTCACTGCCAAGGATCTCTTTGAACGAATGCTCGTTCACAGTATGGCAAAGATAGCGGAAAAAAACAGGGAGGAGCTTACCGAACTCGGGGTTGCTATAGAAATTCCAAAACAGCCCTTTCCTGCATTTGCCTATGATCAATCGAGAAAGAAATATAGTCTCAAAGAATATGAAGTCGGGGTAGGAAAAGAGACATCATCACAGTTTTTCTGGATTACCGGCATACCAAGAGAGAATTATGATCTTATATATCCTTACCTGAAGCCTGATGGAAAGATAACATCAGGTGAGGTGACTTCTGATATGGTGTATAACTATGACATCTGTGCCAAAAGCATTATCAGGGATACCGGTGAGCAGACCGAGGCACGGGAGCTCCTTTCCGGTGGCATAAGGGAATGGCTCTATGAGACGATTGTAGAACGGCTCGTAGATAATAAGGTCATCCCTGTGAAACCTATTATAGCAGAAGGGAATATTGAAAACATCAATCAACTTGGTGGATATGGGCCATTCCTGTTAGCAGCGAGTATGAAAGATGATAAAGGAAGATCAACCTTTCCGGATACCTATGGCGGTGGTATAGGAATAGAGCGAACACTTTATGCGCTCTTGCGTGGGCCAAAGGTGGACAAGATTGATGATGTTACCTTTTTTGGGAAAAACCCGGACAGCCATCAGATATATCTATTTTAATGTGAGTTGCCTGGCAATGGCAGAAACAGCGCTCTCTTTCTTCTCTGCCCTTCCCTTTAGTCTGCTTTTCTGCTATCGCCAGACTTCTGGGCTGTTGCTTCAACGCTAAATACCCTTCTTTCGACACTATTGCCTGAGGGCTTTTATTGTGTGAAAAAGGCGTTTTCTTGCCGGTTTTCAATCTTCTGCAATCCAAAAAGCTTATCCTTATAACTACATAAATTTATGCCTAGTTTTCAACTACTTATAGCATATATTGGCAAACTTGTGCTAAAATATACATCAAAATGCTTTACAATAATAAGAATAGTATATATATGCAGTTTTTATGAATGATTATACTACAAAAATACGGCTTCAAATAATAAGAAAACGTAACATTTTAGCTCTTTGACAACTCTCCCTGGCCTTTATTAAAGGCCACATAAGTATCCTTGGTGAGACGCATGAGCAGGTAATTTCAAAGAGCTAAAACGTTACAAAAAGGAAGGAAATTGGTATGGAAAAAGAAAAGGTAATTTTAGCCTATAGCGGTGGGCTGGATACCTCTGTTATTTTAAAATGGCTAATGAACAAGGGCTATCAGGTAATCTGTTTTGTTGGAAATGTAGGTCAAAAAGAAGATTTTGAGGCGATCGAAAAAAAAGCACTCCAGACCGGCGCCTCGAAGGTGTATGTTGAAGATTTGAGAGAAGAGTTTATTGTAAACTATATCTATCCTGCGCTTAGAGCAAATGCGGCCTATGAAGGAAGATATTTGTTGGGTACAGCCCTATCCCGTCCCCTTCTTGCAAAAAGACAAGTCGAAATAGCAATGAAAGAGAAAACCTCGATCGTTTCGCATGGTGCAACAGGGAAAGGCAACGACCAGGTGCGCTTTGAACTATCATGCTATGCTTTAAACCCAAACATCCTGTGTATTACACCCTGGAGAGACCCAGAGTTTATTTCTGAGTTTAAAGGCAGGACGGATTTAATCAATTATGCCCAAAAATGGGGCATCCCTGTAAAGGCTTCCAAAGCAAAATCATATAGCGAGGATGAAAATCTATTGCACATCAGCCATGAGGCCGGAGTACTCGAAGATCCGGCTTATAGGCCGTCTGAAGATATCTTTTCGATGTCACTCTCGCCTAAAAATGCCCCGGATAGGGAGACAATCATTGATATTTATTTTAAAGGCGGCAACCCGATCAAGGTGGTTAATAAGGATGACGGCACAGTAAAGGAAAAACCCTTAGACCTCTTTCTTTATTTGAATGAATTGGGTAGTCAAAACGGGATCGGGCGTCTTGATATGGTTGAGAATCGACACCTCGGCATAAAATCAAGAGGCGTGTATGAAACACCTGGAGGGACCATACTCTGGAAGGCCCACAGAGACCTTGAAGGCATAGCCATGGATAAGGAGGTAATGCATTTACGAGACAGTCTCATTCCCAAATTGTCAGAGTTATTATATAATGGATTT
>JAFDHR010000119.1 GCA_019308645.1 Deltaproteobacteria bacterium | reverse complement strand
CAAAATTTCGCCGACACCCTAATTGGAATGTCAAGCAAAAAATGAACTTAAGCCACTGATTTTGCTATTTTTTTGGTGAATCATATGCAATTTTCTAACCGGAAATTACTGATTTTTTATATAATAATTGAGAATTTTTTTAACAAAGTCAACCATCTCATGTTTTAATATTGTACTCGGGGAGGGCAGATGCATATTCATTTAACCTTTAACCTTAATCTCTATCTCTTTTTTCTTTGCTTCCTCTACCTTATGAAGCGTTATCTTCAGCACACCTTTGTCAAAGGTCGCCTCAACCTTATCACTTTGCACGTTGACTGGGAGCCGAAAGGAACGCTGGAAAGACCCGTAGCATCGCTCAATGCAATGATAGTGTTCGTCTTTCTCTTTCTCTTCCTCTTCCTTTTCTTTCTCACCTTTGATCACCAAAAGATCTCCTGAGATACTCACATTCACGTCTTTTGCTTCCAAACCGGGCAGCTCTGCCTTAATGAGAAGCTTGTCTTTTGTTTCTGAAATATCAACAGTAGGCGACCATTCTTCTGTGAATGCTCTGGCAAGAGGTGCTTCACCAAAAAATTGCCTCCGGAGTCTGTCCATTTCTGTACGAAATGAACTAAGTTCTCCACCAAACGGTCTCCAGGGAACTATCTCCATACAAACCACCTCCTTCTTGTATGCCCTCCCCAGGCTACAATTAACCCACATAGGTAACATTAAACCCAGAGGTCTTTAGCTCTTTAGCTATTGGCTCAGCATCTTTGCTCTTTACTCTTAAGACTGTAAGCCAGTCTTCTTCCTCGAGTTCCTTAAGGGTTATCAAACTCAACAAGACAGTTTTATGCTTATCAAGGATGTTCATTATCCTTTGAAAATGACCAAATTCTTTAGAGACCTTTATATCTATTCTCTTTCCCTTTTCTTTTACCCCCAAAACCCTTGCCATAATCCTGACAATATCTGACTCAGTAACCACACCAACAAGCCTACCATCTTCTGCTACAAGAAAACCACCATAGCCCTTTTCTTGTCCCAATTGCAAGGCCTCTTCGGCCGGCATGTCAGGGGAGATAGTATAGGGCTTCTTGACCATGATATCCTTGACGGTCATTTTAGCCAAAAGATAATTCAATTCATATATGCTCAGA
Organism: Deltaproteobacteria bacterium; assembly: GCA_019308645.1. The sequence goes on along the minus strand of JAFDHR010000119.1, from coordinate 9,314 downwards.
GATGTGGCAGGCGAAGGTGCTGCCTCTAAAAGCATATGCTTGGTTACAAGGCCTACCAGTTTATCCTTTTTCATAACCGGCAGCCTTCTGATCCTATGGGCCTCCATTATCTTTCTGGCATCGCCCACTAAAGTCTTCTCGTGAACGGTTACCACATTGGTACTCATAATATCTCTTATTCTCATTTTTCCCTCCTATTTTTGTTTTTACAACATGCTGTGTTTAACATTCCTTTATTACTTTTATTTACAAATTTGTAATACCTCTTGCCTACAAATAAATTGGCAAGAGGTTTTTAGTTTTTTTTCTCACCCGCTTCCATCAACCGCGATAGAGACTCTTCAATCGTCTCGATTGTGAAAGGCTTGTTGATGCAATCTTGGACTCCCAGCTTGTAAGCCTTCGTAAAAATCTCACTGTTGCCGTAGGCTGTGATAAGAACTCGCATAGCATTCGGATTTGTTTCCTGACTCCGCTTGAGAAACTCAAGGCCATCCATTCCAGGCAATCTATAATCTGCAATGATGATGTCATAGTCTTGGCTCTTAAGCTCTTCTAAGCCATCTTCGGCAGTCTCGAGTGCCAGCAAATGGCACCCTTCGCCTTCAAAGAATATGCTCAGGGAATCTCGTATCCATTCATCATCATCTATGAGTAATAGTTTCATCGCTTTTAGTTTGCTAAATAAACCCATCTTCTCCCTTCACGTGATAAAAAGATATGAGACACTATTCGTGTTTTTTTCTTCTACAACCTTTCAATGCATAACATATGCCATTAAGTGATGATTTGGATAACTGCTATAAAGTCAAGCACTTAGCCTCTTGGGACTCTCAAGTTATTCTCCCAATTAGCCAGATTTAGAAAAACTGCGAAATTTCCTTTCGCAAAATTTCGAAACCAAAGAGATCAACATGAATACTATGTACAGGGGGGGGTAAAAAGTTTATGAGGAATTACAGACAAAATCCGAAATTGGAGGATCGGATTGCTTGTTCTTTACGGAGTTTTATTCTATATGCAGTTTTCTTCTTCGGTAGCGGAAGGTATGGTGGTTAATATTCAAAAGTCTGGCTGCCTTGCTCTCATTGCCGCCAGCCCGCTTGAGCGCCTCAATGATATAGTATCGCTCCAGGGATTCTTGAATCGTGGTAAGGTCAACTCCTGAAGAGGGAAGCGGAGCAAAGCCCTCATTCCCACGTCAACGAGAAATCTTTTTTTCTCTGGCATCCGAAGGGCCTCCTTAATCCACTAACTTCCGTTCTAGCGTTATCTTTGTTCATCCCAGATTTACTGAAGCCCAGCTGGGTGTTGTGGTAATGGTGATACCCCACACAAGAGGCAAATAATAGAGAGCCAGAATAGTAATCAGGATGACACCTAAGATGTTCATCCAGAACCCGGCCTTGGCCATCTGTGGAATAGTGATGTAGCCTGAACCGAAAACGATGGCATTCGGCGGAGTAGCTACAGGCAACATGAAGGCGTAGGAACAGGCAGTGGTAGCGGTAATCATCAAAGTGTAGGGATGAATACCCATGGCGATGGCCAGAGCGGCCATAACAGGCATTAACATAGTGGCAGTTGCCGTGTTGGATGTCACTTCAGTGAGGAAGATGGTCATAGTTACTACTGCAAGCACAATAATCACGATGGTAACCCCCTTTAATCCGGCAAGACTATTAGCTAACCATGTCGCCAGGCCTGATGATGCGAAACCGCCTGCAAGGGAAATTCCACCTCCGAATAATAACAGGATACCCCACGGGACCTTTACAGCGGTGTCCCAGTCCAATATGAATTGACCCTTCTTTAGATTTGCAGGCATGAGGAAGAGGAGCAGTGCACCGAATATAGCGATCGTGGTATCATTGATTAAAGGCATGAATTTTGTAAGGACAAAACTTCTTGTTAACCAAAGGATCGCCACCAGGGTGAAAACGACCAGCACCTGCCTTTCCTGTCTGCTTATGGAACCCAGCTTTTTCAGCTCACCCTCAATCACACCAGTACCGCCGGGTAACTCTTTGAGCTCTAATGGGAAGGCGATGTTGGTAAGGTAATACCAGGCACATAGCATAGCAACTGCAGACAAGGGAGTTCCGTAAAGCATCCAGGTAGCAAAAGATATTTGTTTGCCCCACATCTTGTTGACCAAGCCTACGAAGATGGCGTTGGGGGGGCTCCCGATGATAGTGGCAACACCCCCTATGGAGGCAGCGTAGGCGATCCCTAACATCAGCGCCTTACCAAAGTTGAATTTGGCGGGGGAGACATCTGCTTCACCTAGGCTTTGTTCCTTGATCATTGTTGAGATCTGCGAAATGACGGCAAGGCCAATTGGTGTTAGCATCATGGTGGTGGCGGTATTTGAAATCCACATGGATAAGAAACCAGTGGCAATCATGAAACCCAAAATGATGCGCTTGGAACTGGCACCGATTGCCCTGATGATGGTCAAGGCAATACGTCGGTGCAGGTTCCATCTTTCCATGGCCATAGCGATCATAAAACCACCGAGAAAGAGAAAGACAACAGAACTGCCATAAGCTGCCGTAGTGGCTTTGATATTCTGGGTTCCCGTCAAAGGGAAGAGAACCATAGGCAGCAGAGATGTAGCTGGTATGGGGATTGCCTCAGTAATCCACCACGTTGCGATCCAGACAGTGCTAGCTAGCACCGACTTGGCCTTTAGGCTCATGTCGGCCGGTGTGGGCATCGATAGCACGAGTATGAACAATAGGGGGCCAAGGAACAGTCCTATTTTCTGGGCGAACTTATAACCGTGACCGGGGTCACCTTTTTGACCAGTATCATAGTTAGCAGGGCTGCTGGATATATCCTCCACGGTGAGTGATTTTTTCAATGCCTTCTCTCGTTTCTCCGGCGATCCTGATGTATTGGTCATTGATCTTAAGGGCAACAGCAGCAAGTGTTTGGTCTGGTTGTTCAGTACCCAGAGATAGTGCCAGAATTTCTGCAATGTGTTCGCAAGACTACTCACTGACTACCTCCTATCTATGCTTCGTTCTAAGGCAAAACAACTTGAGTTCCCGCATTGTTCACGAAGAATCTATCTCCAAACGCCTGAGCAACGTGCATTGAAGCCTTAAAACCGGTACAGTGAGATACTCCGATTTTTTGAACACCGATTTTTTTTAAGTCATCAATGGTTTTGTCCACTCGTTCCTCAGTCGCAGGGCCAAGATGGGTACCCCCAATTACCGCATATATCCGCTCTTCACCAGTAAGCCTTTGTGCGTGTCGGATGGTATTGATCGTGCCCCGGTGTGCACACCCGAGAATGATTGCCAAGCCTTTTTCAGTTTTCACTATCATTGACAGGTCATCTGCCAGTGGATCATGGCCCAAAGTGTCACCTTTCTTTACCAGCAAGTTCGGCTCGATTATTTCGTAATCCGTGATCATTTCTACTTCACCGGTGGTCATAATATGATCCGAGATGTGCACAGGATCCTTGGCCAAGTTAAAGGATGCGCCTAAGAGTTCCAGTTCGTCTCTGACAAAGGGGATACCAATGTAGGCCTCCTTCGTCTCGTAGGGACGCTTCGTGAACTTGGCATCCCATATATCAGGATGGGCTATGACTTCTGTTTCGCCCGTTCTTCTGAGAACCTGTCGCAACCCTCCAGTGTGGTCTGCATGTCCGTGACTCAGGACAATTTTGTCTATAGTGGACAAATCAACACCGAGTTTGTCGGCATTGCGCACGGCCGCGAGATATGCACCAGTGTCAAACAATACATTTACGTTATCAACCTGTATCAAAACACTTATGCCCCACTCAGCCATAAAGCCTGGCTTTGAAGCAGTATTTTCGCATAGAGTTGTTAACCTGACTTCCATCTCTTCCTCCTTTCTTAATTCTAAACAAGACAAGTTTGAGCCATGGATCAAGGTGCAGCCCCTATGTTTTTGCAGAGGATGCACCTTGGTTCAACATGAGAGGACTTTCGTTTTTATCCTCCTACTGCCCATGGCGGGACTACGTGGGGGGCCACACCAAAGGCGGGGCCCATAAAAATTAACGAACCGAGCACCGCAATGAGTATGCTGACTATGGAACAGATTATCCCGACTCTTACCATGTCTAGCATTCTAATATAGCCCGAGCCGAAACAAATAGCATTGGGCGTTGTTGATACCGGCAGTGCATAGGCACATTGGGAAGCAAGACAGCCGAGAATCATTAGAAACCTGGGGTCAAAAGCTGTCGCCACCGCCATGGTACCGAGGATAGGCATAAAGACAGTAGCGGTAGCCGTGTTGGTCGCTACGGTAGAAATCGCTGCTATCACCACAGCTATAGCTATCATAAGCCATATCAAAGGCCAGCCCGCCAACCCTGTTAACTGGTGGGCTACCCATGTAGCGGCTCCTGTTGCATTAATGCCAGCAGCGAGGGAAAATCCGCCGCCAAACAGCAATACTATTCCCCATGGAATCTTGATAGCCCAGTCCCATGTCAAGGCAAATTCGTTCTTTTCCATGCTAATCGGAACCGCAAAGAGCAATATTGCCATAATCACTGCAACAGTTGAGTCGTGTATCCAAGGAAATAGTGTCGACAACCCGTAGATGGTAACACCACCTATGTGCTTCTCTGCCCTGAAGATCCAGGCAAGCGCTGTGATAAGCAGTATGACGCCCACTGCCTTTTCGCCTGCACTCCATGGACCCAACTTCCTTCGCTCTTCCTTAATTAACCTTGATCCTCCTGGTATCTCCCTGATTTCTGGTCGACGCAAAACAAAAACCAGCATCGCCCACAGACCTAAAGTGGTTATCCAAGAAAGCGGGAAGCCCAGTGCCAACCACCTGGCAAAGTCAACCTTGGGTGCATCAGGGAATAGCATCTCTAACTGTCCAGAATATATTATATTTGGAGGTGTCCCAATCAATGTCCCCATGCCCCCGCTATTGCAGGCAAATGCTATCCCAAGCATCAAGCAGCTACCAAACACATACGCACCCTCAGTAAAGTCAACCCCTGGGAGTTGACCTTTATCTTGCAGCCTCTTGCCGACTTCCGCAGTGTGCAGAATAATGGCTAGTGCCATGGGCATCATCATCATGGCTGTGGCTGTGTTGGATATCCACATTGAAAGAAACGCGCAAGCCACCATGAAACCCAAGACTATTCTTTTTGGACTTATACCAATTTTGTCGACAATGAAGAGCGCGACTCTCCTATGAAAATTCCACTTCAACATCGCCTCTGCGATGAAAAACGCAGCAATAAACAAGATGATGATCTTGTGAGCGTAAGGTGCACTCGCCTTTGCAGCACTGGCAACACCAACAATTGGAAAAAGTGCAACAGGGAGCAAGGCAGTAACTCCCCATGGTACCGATTCGCAAATCCACCAGATAACCATTATCAGCATAACCGCCAAGCAGTTTTTCATGGCTGTGGCCTTCTTCGCCACAGCTGAATAAGTCTTAGGCGCTTTTGGTTTTGACCATGCCAGAAACCTCTCGGTATCGGGAATCTTGCTTATTTTTCCCTTGCCATCAAGCACCAGTACATCATCGGCAGCGCCTGCTTGCAGCAACTGCGGGGTGGCAGACTTTAAGGCCATTTTTCCAGCTACGTTGTGCATACTAAGCAGGGGAGGCATGGCTAAGGCTGCTAGCAATACTACGACGCCGCCGATAAGACCAACTTTATTTCTCAAGCTATAGGGTTCTTTCCCTTTTTCCTTTTTCGGCGAAGAGCCAGGGGGAGATGCAGTACGTGCTTCTGTCGGAGAAGCAGCACTAATTTTGTTACCCCCTTCTCCCGAGATCTGACTGGAATTCATATATGAGGATTCTTTCTTCTTCGATACCGAACGGAACTTGAGAAAATCCTTTATCCGGTAATGCATTTCCCACTGCCAATCCCAAAATCTTACCAAACCATCTGTTATCGTATCCATTTCTTACCTCCTTCTCTAAAAGCGTTGACGAGTTTTGAGGGAACTTCACCAACATTTGTTACCCTTAATCCCCCACACTGAAAGCCTTTGTTAACTCCTAAAGCCTTACACACCCCCCATCTTTGAAGACCGTACCAGGGAATTGACGTGCCGAGTATCAAACAAGTGAATCACTGTTTCAGTAACCAGCCGATCTTCTCCCGGTCGCACCTCCTCACCAATCGCCTCAATCAGTTCATACAAGGTGGTTGCAATGTTGTTTAATTCCGGATGTGCTAGTTCCATTGCAGGCAAGGTCTGAGCCATTGGTTGCATACTGTCACCTCCATTTTAAATAATGTAAAAGATATAGACAACCATGCTATTTTTTCCTCTACAGCTTTTCAACAGCATAAAGCATGCCATCAAATTATGATTTGGCTAACTGCCATAAATTCAGCTACTTATCCCTATTGGCATTTTTATTTAATTCTGACAGGCAGCAAAATTTAGAAAAACTTCGAAACCTCTTTTCGCAAAATTTCGAAATTAAATAGATCAACATGAATACTAGGTACAGATAGGGGGAGTAGAAAGTTTATGGGGAATTGCGAAATCTGCGGATGGGATGGCACAACTAAGATCACCACAGGAGTTTTCAGAAATAGGGATTATTTTCTTTGCAAGGAACCTTATAAGTTAAACCGTGAACCGGGATCTAGGAATGACTATATTATCCGTCAAAGAAAATATTGATAAATCTTCCGATGATCAACCTCCTATAGTTGGTATCGATAACCGATTTTATAATCCTATGATCAAAATTTATTCCTCTACGAGCGTATTGTCCTATCTCCAAGGCATTCATCAGGTAACTACACCGAGCTCCATTGTGCACAGAGTTTCTACAATATCATAGGTATTTTTTAGATTATGGTGGTAAGTTTGTCTTAAATACACAGAGGATAGAGATTACCCTAAAAGGATTCATCATCCAATGGTAGTTCTCTGAGAAACTTCTTTGCGCGATATGGGGAATACCTGCCCTTTATTAGGTAGATTAATTAACTGCATAAATCGTGGAACTCAAGATCCATCAACAGGATATGGAAATCTTGATGTCAAGCGACTTTTATGGTTATTCTTCCAAAACCATTGTGATTGCCCCCTTTGGACACACAAATGCACATATGCCACATCCCTTACAATAATCAAGATCAATAACGATCTGTCCAGTTAAATCATCCCTTGTAATAGCCAGATCCGGGCACATCATCCTGCACACATCGCATGCCTCGCAGTGCATTGTTCCCAAACAGCGGGCGGCCTCATATTTTGCCTCTTGAGGATTTAGCAGGGGATTATGATACTCAGAATCTATCCTGATATCCGTCTTTCTTACTATCCTTGATTGACTCTCTCGTTCACAGTCTCGATTCAGCATCCCTATTATTCCCCACTTACCTCAAGATACCGTATAACGTTTCGGGCAGTAGCCTTTCCAGAGGCAATAGCCTCAACAACAGTAGATGGACCTGTTAGTGCATCTCCAGCAGCAAACAGACCTTCATATTCTTTTACCTGCCCATCCTTGCCACAATGTATTGTTCCTCTCTCTGATATACTGCCTGGTGTAAGAAATGGAATGTCCGAACGCTGCCCAATAGCAGGTATTACAAAATTCCCGGCTTGAATACACTCACTCCCCGTCATCGGAATAGGCATCTTTCTTCCTGTTTCATCAGGCCCCTCTTTAATAACAATCCGTGTAGGTGCTACCTGACAGTGTATCTGTACCCCTTCACGTAAGGCTGCTTCAACCTCCTCATTACTCGCAGGCATCTCGTTTTGGCTTCGACGATACAAAACAATGACCTGCTTTGATCCCGTCCTTAAGGCAGTTCGAGCAGTATCAATAGCAGCATTACCTCCTCCGATTACCAATACCGTACCTGATAGATTAATGGTACGTCCTGTATTTACGGTATTCAAAAAATCCAAACACTTTAGGCATCCTGAGGTATCTTCCCCAGCAACATCGAGCTCTATATCCTTCCATGTGCCCATTGCCAGAACCACAGCATCAAAACGGTCTCTTCTTATCTCTTGCAGAGGAATCTCCTTACCTATACGAATTGAGGGAATAAATTCTACCCCGAGAGACCGGATAATACCGATATCGTGATCAATCACGTACCTCGGCAAACGAAAGGGTGGTATAGCACCTACCAACATGCCACCGGGCTGGGCAAGTGCATCCATAACCGTAATTGTATATCCCTGCATTACTAACTCAAAGGCACATGCAAGCCCAGCAGGACCAGCCCCCACAATACCCACTTTCTTTCCTCGAGCAGAATGCTTGCGCTCTTTAAGCGCCTCCATTATCTCTTCTTGATGATCAATCTCATAGTGAATCGCATATCGTTTCAACTCCCGAATAGCCACCGGATCATCCCAACTTCCACGAACACAGGCCTGCTCGCACGGATGGTGACACACATAACCACACACCCCTGGAAGCGGGTTATCCTGACGTATCACCAACAACGCCTCTTTCACTTTCCCAGCCGCCAGCAACTGAACATAGTCCCGCACCTGCTGGCCAAGGGGACACGAGCCAACACATGGAGGAAGAATTTCTGTAATTGGTAAATCCGTATGTGTATCGTATGTGTATAGACATAGCCCCGCACTGTATCCTCATCATACCTGAGATCAGGTAAATATTCAGCAGGGCATGCCCTGACGCACACACTGCATCGCTGGCATAGATCTCTATCTACTAGTGGCTTATGTGTTCTTCCTTCGATTGCCATATTTTGTTTCTTGGGTTCGTTGTGTTTATTGTGTTAATTGAGTTTCTTGTGTTTGATAAACTCGTAAAAAGTCCACCTTGTCATTTCGAGCGAAGCGAGAAATCCTTTCGGTCTAACATGCTGAAAATATAAGATTTCTCCCTACAGTCGAAATGACACATTCACTGAAACCGACTTTTTACGAAGCCGTCGTGTTTGGTGCCTTAAAATTTAGGCACTTTTACTTTTAGGCACTTTTAATTTCCTTACCCAGCGTATAACCAACCTCAAGGGCTTTTATGTTTGGCGCCCTGAACCGTTGGCCAACATTTGTTTCAATTGATGAAATCAAAGACTCCTCACTCACTATCCCGGTAATTACCACCGATGCCCCGAGCATAACGATATTGGCCACCTGCTTATTGTCTAATTCATCAATTGATGTTTTCGTTGCCGGTATGCCAATTTGCTGAACACCATTGATATCTCTCGGGTGTACGATCATATCGTCATAGAGCACAAGGGCATTCTTCTCGGCCACATCTTGTATATACTCGTCATATGCAGTCTGGGACATGGCAATAAGGATGTCTGC
>JAFDHR010000118.1 GCA_019308645.1 Deltaproteobacteria bacterium | reverse complement strand
AAAGGTTATAAGAAAAAAACATCCTGGTATAGCTCTTAGATTCACCGCTGAGTCATGGTCTATTAAGAAAAAGATGATTGAAATAATAAGGATATTAAAAGAGAAAAAAAATCTGTTGCTTGGTGACCTATTCTCTACGATGGAATCTGTTTCAGAAATGATCGCAACCTTTTTAGCATTGCTTGAGCTCATAAGGACTGGCTTTGTAAATGTTTTTCAGGGCAAAGAAAGTAGTGATATTATGCTTGAGGCAATAAAACAAGCGTAAGCGTTCACCGTTGGCAGTTCACCGTTCACCGATAGGCCAACAGTGGCAATGAACCGCTCAAATAGACATATCCATCAACAGGCCAAATAATGGGTTGATCCAGAGGAATATTTCCCCTTTCGGACAACGGATAACGGTGAACAGTTATTAATAACTTTAGGCACTTTAGCTCACTTTAGGCACTTTAGGCACTTCTTATGGATAATCACCTAAAATTAATAGTCGAATCTCTTCTTTTTGCATCTGGTGAACCTCTAAGCCCTCGCCAAATCCGAGATCTGCTTCCAGGAAAAGATCTTAAAGACATAAAGGAGGTACTCAAAGAGCTTAAAGACGAATACGAAACAATGAAAAGGAGCTTCCTTATCAAGGAGGTTGCCGAAGGGTTCCAGTTCCGCTCTCTCCCTAAGTTTAGGCCGCACATTGCCAATATGCTTATGTCAACCCAATCCAGATTGAGTAAGGCAGCTATGGAGACATTGACTATTATTGCATATAAACAACCCATTATACGTCAAGAGATTGAAAGGCTACGGGGTGTAGAGGTAGGCGGTATATTAAAGATGTTACTCAAAAAAGGATTGATTAGGATTGTGGGCCGAAAATCTTTGCCTGGTAGGCCAATAATCTATGGTACAACAAAAAAGTTTCTCGAGGTTTTTGATTTAAAAGATATCTCCTCCCTTCCAACTCTAAAGGAGATAGAAGAGCTAGGTGATGGAGAAGAAGAATGATACAAAAAAGGAGCGTTTAAACAAGATTATTGCTATATCTGGTATTGCCTCCAGAAGACGGGCCGATGAACTTATATCTTTAGGTCTTGTAGCAGTGAATGGGCAGGTGGAGAAAAGAGTTGGCTCAAAGGCAGTATGGGGAGTAGATTCAATAAGCGTTGATGGTCACCCTATTCCTGATCCTCCGAAAAAAATCTATTTCCTTTTAAATAAACCGTTTGGCTATGTGAGTACCCTGCATGACCCGGAAGGAAGGCCTATCATCCGGGATCTGGTTAAAGATGTTAAGGAGAGGGTTTATCCTATTGGACGCCTCGATTTTGATTCCTCCGGGCTCTTAATTCTTACAAATGATGGTGATCTTGCCTTTAGGCTCATGCACCCAAAATTCCATATCCCAAGGACGTATAAGGTAATTATTGAGGGTTCTATATCAGATAAGTCAGTTGAGAGATTAAAAAAGGGTGTTGTTCTTGATGATGGGCCAACTAATTCAGCTCGTGTGAGGATAATAGAGAAACAACAGGACAGAAGTGTAGCAAGGATTACCATCTTTGAGGGTAGATCCAGAGAAATAAGAAGGATGCTTGAAGCTGTGGGGCATAAAACCCTAAAGCTTACCCGGATAGGGTATGGTAATCTCGATTTAGGCGACCTAAAGGTTGGAAGATACCGGCACCTTAAAAATGTGGAAGTAAAGGCCTTACGTAAATCAGTTGGGCTCGATTAACTATTCAGCCACGAATGGACACCAATGTACACAAATGAACCTGCCCGCCATCCGGCAGGCGGGATTGTTAAATAATTGTTCGTGATAATTTGTGGCTGGCTAATAACGGGCTTGATTAATTTTATTTGCAAATATTTTTTTACTATAGTATCAATCTATGTGTAGGTATATATTCGGGCGGTTAACTCAGCGGGAGAGTGCCATCTTCACACGGTGGAAGTCGCGGGTTCAAACCCCGCACCGCCCACCATATAAAATCAAGGGGCTATCGGCTTTATCGGTAACCCCCTTTTTTATTGGTTTAATCTCAGATTGCATTACTTGTTGAAAGGTTAATTTCCCATCACTTTATACTTCGTACTGCTCCAGAGCCATTCTCTATAGTGTGGAAATCCCAGAGCCAGCGCTCATACAATTCTTGTCATAGAAATAGAATAAGATTACTAATGATGGATTTCATTTTGAAAATTATTATTCAAAGATTCCATAATAAATGATATTGTGAAAATATCTGTTTACTTCAATAAGTGCTTAAAAATCCAAACCATTAATGAATTTTTAGGGCATATCAGGCTAAAGGATTTGACAAGTTCATTAGCACATACGAAATACTTGTGGACAAAAAACCAACCTGATTTTCCTTGCAAAACTATGTTGGTCTGCTATCATCAAAGGTGAAAAAATTAGGGAGGTACCTCAGATGAAACGGCATAGATTTCTTTCTTCATTGTTTTATCTTCTCATCTCTTTTTTCTTGTTGATCACTGGATGTTCTAAACCCATTCTCAAGATGCCAAAATATTTACCACCCATTATCAAGGAATATAAACATACCACGCTTTCAGGAAGTCATCCTGGCATGGTGAATACAGGGATCTATGTATCGAAAGGTAACCTTTATTCTATTCTTGCTACAGGGAGTATTAGTATGAGTACTAATTATCCTAATGTTAGGCCAGAACATGGTTGGCCACTTATGGTAAGGGTCGGCGAGAATCTGAGGTTTAGTCCACTCAGGGGTGTTAATGGCATCATAACATATGCGTCTTATTCAGGAAATCTATATTTAGGAATAAGAAGGGGAGATGTTGACAAATATGGAGAACCGCTCAATCCAGAGTGGTATCATCGGAATGTAGGTTTTTTCAGTGTGGATATTATTGTCTGGGAAAAAAAGGATTGGGCGCAGATTGCGGATTTTTTTGAGAAGATGAAAGAAAGAGAACCTGATAACAAGGCTATTATTGATGCACTCTATCAGGCTAATGGACGAAAAGAGGCATATCTTGCCAAAGCAAAGGCCTTAAAAGAGATAGAGGAAACAAAAAAAGAATTGCGGAAATTGAAAGAAAAACCAGAGCAAGAAGTGCAACGGGCCAAACCATCACCAGTTGAGGCTAAAAAGCAAGATAAAGTCGCCCAGCTCGAGACAAGACTGTCAAAACTCACAGCAACACTTGCCCAACTGGAGGAGATGAAAAAGAAATTTGAGGAGGAGAGAAAAAAGGCAGAGCTTCTCAGTAAAGAACTTGCAGAAAAAGAAATGAAGGAGAAGGATCTGTTAACTAAACTGGAGGCTGGCTCCAAAACTCCTCCTATTATTGTAATTGCTTCACCAAAAGACGGTAGTAAGGTGGAAAGTAATATAATCCAACTTTCCGGAGTAGCGGAAGATGACCAGGGCTTAGAGAGGCTGGAAATCTACATAAATAACAGGCCTATAGAAAAGAAAATGGGCCGTGGCATTAAGGTAAAAGGAAAGAGATATCCAAGGCGTCTTGACTTTGCCGAGCGAATTCCACTTGAAATAGGGGAAAATAGAATTAAGCTACGTGCTATTGACTCTGATGGCCTTTTATCTGAGAAGATACTCACAGTTCATAAAGTTGAGATACGTAAAAACATATGGGCTGCAGTCATTGGAATAGATAACTATCCACATGTTCGCCAGTTAAAATATGCTGTGAATGATGCAAGGGCATTTTATGATCATTTAGTACACTCCAACCAGATACCTGCTGAAAATGTTACCCTCCTTTTAAACCAGGAGGCTAACCTTACGAAAGTAAGAAGTATCCTTGGGACCCATTTAAAGAGTAAGGCGGGCAAGGATGATATGGTTATTATCTATTTTGCCGGACACGGAGCAACTGAAAAAGATGTGATGAGTCCAGATGGCGATGGATTAGAGAAATACCTTCTTCCCTATGATGCTGACCCAAAGGACCTCTATGCATCTGCACTACCAATGAGAGAGATCTCTCACATTTTTCACCGGATACGATCAGAACGCTTAATCTTCATTGCTGACTCCTGCTACAGTGGTGCAAGTGGGGGGCGAACCATTAGTTTAACAGGAATGCGGGCAAATATCTCTGATGCCTTTTTAGATCGAATTGCAGGTGGGAAAGGGAGGATTATATTGACAGCCAGTGGAGCCAATGAGGTCAGCAGTGAGGATGAGAAACTTCACCACGGGGTTTTTACCTATTTTTTGCTTAAAGGGCTTCGAAGAAAGGCAGATACTGACAAAGACGGAGTAGTCACTGTAGATGAGGCGTATAGCTATGTATCCAAGCAGGTACCTCAAGCGACAGGTCAAGAACAACACCCTGTTAAAAAAGGTATTGTTAAAGGACGTTTGATTTTAGGCATCATTAATTGAGAGATTTAAACAGGTATGTAAGGAATAATTTAAGAGGGGCTAAATATATTTTCTATATTTTTCCAAAAGGAAGTTTTTTTGAAAAGAGAAGGAAAATGATAAGGCCCATGTAAAGCAAGGGAGCTTTAGACTAAATAGGGGGTAAAGGATGAAGAGCTGGTGGATTTTTGTAGCAAGTGCTGGGCTTTTTTTGGGCAGCTCTCAGGCCTTGGCACAGATGGAAGGCTTTGATGTACAAAGCTCGGTAATACTGGAAGCAGAGGGTCATGCCTGTATGGGAGAGGATAAATCCAGGAAGGAAACCAGGGAACTTGCCATGGCTGAGACAAAAAGAAAAGCTGCTGAAATGGCCCTCACGTATATAAAAAGTGAGACAGAGGTAAAAAATGCCATTGTGAGCTCAGACATTATAAATGCCTATGCTCAGGCAAAGGTGAGAGTTATTGAAGAAATGGAGAAAGGATGGTTCAAAACTGAGTATGCTGGTGAATGCTATAAGGTAAAAATCAAGGCTGAGGTTGCCCCTGACCCAGATTCTCTAAGGAAGGTTATCAAGGGAAAGGCCCTCCTTGATGACCCTAATGCACCTCTCACAGTGAAGCTTTGGACTGATAAGAAAAGATACCAAATTGGTGAGAAAATAAAGATTTATCTTAAAGGCAACAAACCCCTTTTTGCCAGAATTATTTACCAGGATGCTGCAGATTATCTCATCCAACTCATTCCTAATCCGTACAGAATTGACAATTATTTCAATGGCGGTGTCATCTATGAAATACCTTCAGGGAGAGGTAGATTTGAAATGGAAGTAAGTCCGCCTCTGGGGTTGAAGGGTATTACCCTTTATGCTTTTACTACCCTGCTCGGGGAGCTGGACCTCATTCCATCTCAAGGTATCTACATGGTGCAGACCGGTACGATGGAAGCTGGGGCGAAGACCAGGGGAGTGAAAATTACAGAAAAAAAAGGAAATCGTCCAGGGGGATTGGTAGAGGTTGGTGAGGTTAAAATAGGGGTGAATACTGTGGAAGACTAAGAATCGGTGTTTATCGAAGAATCTTACGTAGCTGTTATCAATTGCCCGCAGGCAGCAGAGATATCAGCCCCCTTGCTTTTTCTGATCATAACAGTATAGTTTTTTCTTATCAGCTCATCCTGAAATGCGAGAATTCTCTTTTCATCAGGTTCCTCAAAGGGGCTCCCGTTATAGCGATTGAATGGAATCAGGTTTATCTTTGCCCTGATATTTTTAAGGAGTCTCGCCAAGTTAGTAGCATCACTAAGCCTATCATTAATATCCTTTATAAGGATGTATTCAAAGGTAATTCTCCTGCCCTTGTGTAAAGGGAAATGCTTAAGTGTTTCTATTAATTTTTTTAAAGGGTATTTTTTATTGATTGGCATAAGGATGTTCCTGGTTTTATCATCGCCAGCATTCAGGGAAACAGCCAAATTGATTGGGAAATCTTTACCAAGCCTTTCTATTTCCGGTACAAGGCCGCATGTCGAAAGAGTTACCCGACGGCGGGAAAAATTAAGGGCATCTGAAGAGATTATATTTTTGACTGCCTTTTTTACCGCCTCGAAATTTGCCAATGGCTCACCCATACCCATAAAAACAATGTTTGTAAGTTTTTCTGGTTGATCGAGTAATTCCCTGATCTGGATGGCCTGGTTTATTATCTCAGAAGTCTTCAAGCTCCGTATAAATCCCTGCTTGGCGGTAAGGCAAAACTTACATCCCATGGCACAACCAACCTGGGATGATATGCATGCGGTAAAATGGTTTTTTTCAGGGATAAGAACAGATTCTATCCTGTTACCATCCTCAAGTTCAAATAAGACCTTTTTTGTACCATCAAGAGAGATTTCGGTTTTAGTAATTTTTAGCTGGCTTATAATGCAAGAGGAGCTAAGATAGCTCCTTAAATCCTTAGAAATATTGGTCATTCCCTCGAATGATTTAGATTTGTGGCCAAATATCCATTGCCTGATCTGTTTGGCTCTATAGGCTTCGAGTCCGATTTTTTTTAGATATGCCTTTGTCTCTTCCAGATCCAGGTCTTTGAGATCTACCTTTACCATCATCAATTAATCTTTAAAATAATATTTCTTGAGGGCTTAGTCCTTCTAATATGCAAGATTTTGCAAAATCATCACATTAGTGGAAATGTCAAATGATAAAACCCGGCTGTCAAATCAAACCCAAATGCTTTAATGTCAAAGCGTTTCTATTGAGCATTTGGATTTTGACATTCGTTTGGATTTTGAACTTTGGCATTTGGCATTCTCAAATATATTGCAAACCCAAAATCTTTTTCTTAAGATCTAGGTGTCTATATAAGTAAAGATCTTAAAATTTATGTCAAGTTTTTGAAGACGTCCAATACAAAATGATATGCAGGTTGCGTAAAACGGTTATCGGTTGCGCAGCTCGAATCGGTTAACGTTTAATCCCGACATATCGGGAAAACCAGCAGCGCAACCTTAGAACGTTAGACGAAACCAACATCGCTTCACCTCAAGCAATGTGATATTTACTCCTTTAACTCGTCGGTTTGAGGCGAAGCTTCGCTAGTCTATATCTATGATTGATCATTTCCCTCCTCATTTCATAGTCCGTGTCCGTAATTTTGCTAATTCCCAGATATAATCGTAAAGATGAAGGCCTTTGCTTGCAGCTATGATTTGCCCGTCTTCAACACCTATACTCTCAGCCATATACTCTTTCAATAATTGAATGGCACCTAAATTAGCTGGAAATCCATTCCACAGATCCCATGAGCGGAAATAGACAACAAAGTGGAGCTTGTTGTCCTTGATTCTGGTATCAATTCCTCTGAGACAGGGAGGATCGCTAAGATATAATGTTTTAGGATCGCCTACTGTCATATAGGCCTGGTTTGTACCATGGCCATCTTCCCTATACATCCTTATCACTTCTTTTATTTGCGGCTCAAGATACTCCCCGTATGTGTACTCTTCCCCTTCCTTTTTTGTAGAGGTCATAACGTATGGAAGGTATTGATCGAGGTAATCATTATCTACCGGATTAGGTATTCCTAAAGCGGGAGGGATGTCGGGCAATAGCGGTCTTTTACCTGGGTATTTTATGTGTACTGTTATATAGTCAAACTCAATCCTTTTCTGCCCTTCATAGCTTCCCCTATCTATTGTGTATGTCCTTCCAGTGTCAAGTATCTGATAAACACACTGAAACCAGGCATCTGGTAAATCTCTTGCCTTAATAAATTCAAGGTTCATTTGTTACCCCCTCACAGCACAAATGATAGTGTTAATCATTTTAGAAACCCTTTCCCAAATAACCTCGAAGGTAGTTGCCCGTTTTATTTATGCCAAAAGTTGTTATCGTCTCTACCCCTTTCCCTATCCTATCTTTTCTGTCCATCCATAGGGATCTGGCTTTTCCGCATACTGGATGGCTATAATCTCATCATACAGTTTTTGCGATAGCTCGCCCATCTTACCGTTTGCTATAATATAATCTTTGTCCTTATATGTGATTTGTCCAACTGGTGATATAACAGCTGCGGTTCCAGTGCCAAAGGCCTCTTTAAGCTTACCACTACTGGCAGCAGCAAGAACGTCGTTGATAGAAACTAATTTCTCCTTTATCTTCAAACCCCAATCTCCCACCATCTTGATTACAGAATCGCGAGTGATGCCTCTTAGAATGCATCCTGTAAGAGGTGCAGTTATGACTTCATCACCTATTACAAAGAACATATTCATGGCTGCCACCTCCTCTACCCATTTCTTTTCGCATCCATCCAGCCAGAGAACCTGGCTGAAACCCTTTTTCTTTGCCTCCGCTGCTGCTAACAAGCTGGCTGCATAGTTACCTCCTGTTTTGGCCTCGCCGGTACCACCAGGGACAGCCCTGGCGTATCTATCCTCAACATATATTTTTACTGGATTGAGCCCCCCGGGATAGTAGGATCCGACAGGTCCTATAATAATATAAAAGAGATATCTATTTGCTGCTTGAACACCTAAGAATGGTTCAGTTGCAATCATTGTTGGTCTAATATAGAGGGAGGTTCCGCGAGTTTTAGGAATCCATTCCCTGATGAGCTTTTTTAAGGCCTCCATTGCTATCTCTGTATCGAGTTCTGGCATACATACCCTTCTTGCCGAACCATTGAGTCTCTTGAAATTATCGGATGGTCTAAAAAGATATATCCCACTATCTTTGCCGTAATAGGCCTTAAGGCCCTCAAATATCTCTTGCCCATAGTGGAGACAAACAGCAGCCGGATCAAGCTTGAGTGCTCCATATGGATCTATCCTGGCGTTATGCCAGCCCCTATCTGTATCGTAGTCCATGAGGAGCATGTGATCGGTAAATATTCGACCAAAACCAAGTTTGGATTCATCGGTCGGTTTTTCTTTCAGATGAGTAGAGAGATTCACTTTAATTTTCATGCTCTTCCTTCCTTTTTAAAAAAATTATTACGCATTGACTCACGAAATGTCTATCTAACAAAAACTAAGGGATAAAAAAATCTATGTCAAGGAGTTTAGTTACCGATTTTGCGTAATAGCTCAATAAAAAGGGGTAGGAGGGTTTTTCTGACGCGACTGTCGGGAGGGCGCCGTCTTTTCGTGACTTATCAGTGGGGGAAACCGCAGCCCTGAGCTTGTCGAGGGGAATGCGGAGGGGGTAAAAATCCCCCGCAGATAAGTCACTGAAAAGACCAGCCCGGGAGGCTCGGATAGGAAGAAAAGCCCTCCTGCCCAGGGGCTGGTTGCTGAAGCCGCTCCGCTTCCCCTAAATATTGAGCTGATACTTTTTGACCTATGCGAGGATAGAATTGTGCAAATAAATAAAAAAATTCAAATAGATGGCAGGCACGGTGAGGGAGGTGGTCAGATCCTTCGAACAGCCTTAACATTATCCGCCATCTGTCAAGTACCACTATACATTCACCACATCAGGGGTAATAGGAAAAAGCCAGGACTCAGACCCCAACACCTAATAGCAATAAATTCACTGGCAACTATTACTAAAGCTAAAGTTCAAGGTGCTACAATCGACTCACATGAACTTATCTTTGAACCCGGCGAGATACATGAAGGAAATTACTCATTTCATATTGGAACTGCCGGTTCAACTGGTCTGGTTTTGCAGGCCATGATTCCATTCCTGCTCTTAGGAAAGATCTCCTCTCAAATTCAGATCACAGGGGGAACACATGTTCCGTGGAGCCCATCTTTT
>JAFDHR010000117.1 GCA_019308645.1 Deltaproteobacteria bacterium | reverse complement strand
CACTAAGATTCTAAAATGATTCATTATTTCTTATGCACATTAAAAGGTAATATCTGTAAATTTTTTGGGAATTAATCTTGATGGCTTCGTAAAAAGTCCGATCTGCTCCTTAAATGTCATTCCTGCGAACGCAGAAATCCAGTCTTTTCAAGCCATAATCTTCCTTGTTCTTATAAGATTTTGAAATTCATATCTTTCCTTCGTGACTTAGTGCCTTAGTGGCTGAACTGTTACGAATTGAAGAATGTTGTAAAGCTTATTCAGGAATTAGTGCAGCTATTAACCTAACAATTTCCTTTATAAGACATAGATAAAACACCTTCTTACAAAAGGCTTAAGGAGAAATTCCTATGGCAGATGGGATCCATACCCTCCCCCAGTTCTTGTTGCAGAGAAAAGATATCAAGGATAGGATTGCCATCCAGAAGAAGGACTATGGCGTCTGCCTGTCCCACAGCAAGGAAAGAGGATTTTGATTATGGAAGAAAGAGCAATGACATTTCCTCAGATCTTACTGGAAAATGCAAAGATGTATGGGGATAGCAAGGCCGCCATCAGGGAGAAGGACTACGGCATCTGGCAGTCTTATACCTGGAAAGACTATCTGGACCAGGTAAGATACTTTGCCTTAGGGCTGGCATCCTTAGGTTTTCAACGGGGTGATAAGATGGCCGTTATCGGAGACAACAGGCCTCAACTCTATTGGGGTCTGGCAGCCTGCCAATGTTTAGGGGGCGTGCCCGTTCCCCTTTTCCAGGATGCCATACACAAGGAGCTTCACTATATTGTGGATCATTCGGAGTGCAGGTTTGCCTTAGCAGAGGATCAAGAACAGACCGACAAGCTCATGGTCTTGAAAAATGAGATCCCCAGGTTGAAATATATAATCTATGATGACCCCAGAGGACTTCAAAACTACAAGCATGACTGGCTCATAGCCTTTACAGATGTCCAGGAGATGGGCCGCAAGTTCGAAAAAGAAAACCCAGACTATTTCATGAATGCGGTAAATGAGGTAAAGCCCGACGACATGTCCATCATTGTTTATACCTCAGGGACCACCGGTGATCCCAAAGGGGTCATACTGACACACCGTAAAATTGTAGAATCTTCCCGGGGTTTTCTTAAATGGGACAACCTGAATGAGACGGACAATATCATGGCCTATCTCCCCATGGCCTGGATCGGAGACCATATCTTCTCCTACGGACAGGCCCTCTGTGGCGGGCTCTGCATTAACTGTCCTGAAAGTACCGCCACCACTTTACATGACCAGAAGGAGATCGGTCCAACCGAGATCTTTGCACCTCCCCGTATCTGGGAGAATATTCTGACCCAGGTCATGATCAAGATTGAGGATTCCGCCTGGATAAAACAGAAGGCCTTTCACTACTTCATGAAAGTGGCCAACAGGGTTGAGAAAAAGAGGATCGCCAATGAATCCGTGCCGCTCATTGACAATATTTTTTATACAATAGGGGATTTGATTCTCTACGCACCGCTGGTAGATAACCTCGGCATGAGAAATGTAAAGGTGGCCTATACGGCGGGAGAAGCCATCGGTCCGGAAATATTCGAGTTCTACAGGTCCCTTGGGATTAACCTGAAACAGCTTTACGGTATGACCGAGAGCTCTGCTTACATATCCATGCAGAAAGACGGTGATATTGACTCCGAGAGTGTGGGGCCTCCACTCCCCGGCGTTGAGATAAAGATATCAGACAAAGGTGAAGTCATGTACAAGGGTCCGGGCAACTTCATCGGCTATTTCAAAAACCCGGAGGCCACGGACGAGACCCTTGAAGACGGGTGGCTCCATTCCGGCGATGCGGGCTATATGACGGAACGGGGGCATCTCAAGATTATAGACCGGGCAAAAGATGTCAGTCAGTTGACCGATGGAACCCTGTTTTCCCCCAAGTATATCGAGAACAAGCTGAAATTCAGCCATTATATCAGGGAGGCCGTGGCTCACGGAATGGATATGGACTTTGTTGCCGCCTTTATTGATATTGATTACGGGGCAGTGGGAATCTGGGCCGAAAGGAGGCATCTCGGCTTTACAAGTTACACAGATCTTGCCCAGAAGCCGGAAGTCTATGATCTCATATATAATGAAATCCTTATTGTAAACAAGAGACTGAGTGAGGATGAACGACTCAAGGGGGCCCAGATTAAGAGATTCCTATTACTGCACAAAGAACTCAATCCCGATGACGGTGAAATCACCCGTACACGGAAAGTAAGAAGGAAGTTCGTGGCAGAGAAATATGGTAATCTCATAGAAGCCCTTTACACACCCGACCAGGACAATGTGGAGGTGGAAGCGACATTTACCTATGAGGATGGCCGGACCACCACCATGACGGCCAATCTTAAGGTCCGTGATGCTGAAACCTTTTAACGGAGAGGATAGCCCATGAATGAAAAAGTAGAACCCCTACTCCGCGCAGAAAATATCAGCATCTCTTTTGGCGCTCTGATGGCTCTGGATGACGTCAGCTTGGAGATTTACCCTGGCGAGATCACGGCCATCATCGGCCCCAACGGCGCAGGAAAGACTACCATGCTGAATATCATCAACGGATTTTATAAGCCCGATGCAGGCCGTATTATCTTTGAAGGCAAAGAACGGTCCAAAAAAATGAAATCGAACCGTATTGCGGCCCAGGGAATCGCCAGGACCTTTCAAAACTTAGCCCTCTTCAAGGGAATGTCGGCCTTGGGCAACATCATGGTAGGGCGGACCATGATGATGCATTCCAATATCTTTTCCCAGGCCCTCTACTGGAAATTCAGTCAGAAAGAGGAGATCGAGCACAGGAAGGCCGCAGAGCGAATCATCGATTTCCTCCAGATCGAAAACATCCGCAGGACGCCTGCCAGCATGCTCCCTTACGGTCTACGGAAAAGGGTGGAACTGGCAAGGGCCCTGGCTGCGGAACCAAAGCTCCTCCTCTTAGACGAACCCATGGCTGGCATGAACCTGGAAGAGAAAGAGGACATCGCCCGGTTCGTTCTCGATGCCAATGAGGAACTGGGTTACACCATCGCCCTAATCGAGCATGATATGGGAGTGGTCATGGATATCTGTGACCGGATTGTGGTGCTGGATTTCGGCAAGAAGATCGCCGAGGGAACTCCGGATGAAATCAAGGCAAATCCCAAAGTAATCCAGGCCTATTTGGGTAAGGCAGGGGGGGTAGGAAAGTGAGCTAAATCAGCCTAAGGCTGATAAAATGCCTAAAGTGTCTAAAATGAGCTAAAGTTAAGGAAGAAGAACCTTTAACGGTTTCTTTCTTTCTACCGGCTTTAGGTACTTTAGATCAATTTAGGTACTCATCAACTAAATCTTGAGGGGTAACATATGACATTTTTCTTTGAGGTGCTGATCAACGGTCTTTTGGTGGGGATCATGTATTCCTTAGTGGCCTTAGGGTTTGCCCTTATTTACAAGGCATCGGATGTCTTCAACATGGCACAGGGTGCTATGAGCCTTTTTGCAGGCCTTGCCCTGGTAGGTTTCCTGTATCAATACATGCATCTCCCACTGTGGCTTTCCCTCTTATGCACGATGGGCGTTATGACCATCTGGGCATATGTCATCGTCTATGTCATACTGCGACCACTCGTAGCACGCCCTCCCCTTATGCTCTTCATGGCCACCTTCGGTGTGATGTATCTTATGGAAGGAATAGGGCAGTCCATTTATGGGACACAGGCAAAAGGGCTCAATATCGGTATACCGGATAAGACATTTGAAGTGGGTGGCATATTACTGAGCAGCTTTGATCTGACCTTTGCAGGGGTGGCAGCCGTGCTTGTGGTGGGTCTTGTCTGGTTTTTCCAAAAGACAAGGACAGGAAGGGCCCTCAGAGCCGTATCCGATGACCACGAGGCAGCCCTCTCCGTGGGCATCCCTCTCCTCAAGGCCTGGGTCGTGACCTGGATCATTGCTGGTTTAGTGGCCACGGTGGCGGGTGTGGCCTGGGGCACCCGGCTCGGGGTTCAATTCAGCCTGGGCTACATTGCCTTCAAGGCGTTACCGGTACTTATCATTGGTGGAATTGATAGTATTCCTGGAGCCATCATAGCGGGCCTCGTTGTGGGGGCCGGAGAGAACCTGGCCGAGGTCTTCATCGGACCGTATATAGGTGGGGGAATTCAAACCTTTTTCCCATATCTGATAGCCCTGCTTGTCCTTTATTTTAAACCTTATGGTCTATTCGGTAAAGAGATCATAGAGAGGGTGTAAGACTTCTCATGATCTCTTTACGTTTATTGATTTGATTTGAGGTATTTTGATAGTGATTTTTTTATGTTGCGCATAAGGAGTAATGGAGTGCTGCATCTAAAAGAGAAAAAGTGAGAATCATTACTCCAATATTCCAGTACTCCAGTACTCCAGTTGCGTAACGAAGTGGAGCAAACTCATGTTTTATAGAGAATGCGGCGTTTACAAAGATAGCTATGCCAGAGATATGGCCATCTTTCCCATCCCTCTGGACAGATATGGCTTCATCGTCATGCTGATCCTATCGCTCGTTGTCATCCCCTGGACCGCCAGTGAATACTGGATTTCCAATATCATGATTCCCTTCTACTGCTTTAGTCTTTCCGCCATCGGCCTCAATATATTGGCAGGCTATGCGGGACAGATCTCTATCGGACACGCAGCTTTTATGGCCGTAGGGGCCTATTCTGCGTTGATTCTATATGGCCGTTTCGGCATTCCCCTGTTGCTAAGTATCCTGGGCGGCGGTATTGTCTCCGGGTCGGTGGGCATCGTTTTCGGCCTTCCTTCATTAAGAATCAAAGGCTTTTATCTGGCCATCGCCACACTGGCATCCCAGTTCATTATTCAGTGGGTCATTGTGCACTGGCAATGGTTTAGTGGAGGTGTTTTTGGAACCGTCGAAACCCCTAAAATGCATATATTTGGTTGGGAGCTCAATACTCCAGTGGAGAAATACTACTTAGCCTTAGGCTGCCTTATAATTCTAACTGTATGTGCCAAGAATTTGGTCCGGGGGCAGCTGGGTCGTAACTGGCAGGCCATAAGGGATGTGGATTATGCTGCGGAGATTATTGGTATCGATCTATACAGGGATAAATTGATCGCCTTTGCCGTGGCTACCTTCTACGCCGGCGTTGCAGGCGCTCTCATAACCTTCTGCTATTACGGCGCTGCAAATATTGAAGAATTCCACGTTATGGTCTCCTTTGCCCTTATAGGCATGATCATCATTGGAGGGCTGGGAACGATTCTTGGCTCATTTCTCGGAGCAGGCTTTTTTGTCCTGCTCCCACTCTTTATAAACCGATTTATGGGAATATTTATAGAGGTGGTGCCTTCTGAAATACGATCCAATATTGAATCAATCATCTTCGGAGGGCTAATCGTCTTTTTTCTCATTGTGGAGCCCTATGGCATGGCCAGATTGTGGCATACGATAAAGGATAAGCTGAGGTTATGGCCTTTTCCATATTAAAGAACTTCGGGGCTCCGCCCCAATTGGAGTAATGGAGTATTGGAGTGATGGGTCTAGAGAAACAAAAAACTAATTTTTTTGCTTTGTTATCCATTACACCAGTACTCCAACACTCCATAACTTCATGTGAATAGCATTAATTTGTTGCTAATAATATATGATAATATTAATAGGTTTTAGAATCTTTGGTACGTTCATTTAACCATTAACCATAAAAAGGGAGGAAATAAAAATGGGACGCAAATTTTTATTAGCAGTTTTATCTCTGGTTTTGATGGTCACACTTGTGGTGATCACCGGGCAGGTTTTTGCCGCTGAAGAATCACCCAAACAGTATATACCCATGCTTTCATATTGGAGTGGCCCTTTTGCTGCAGGGGGTAGCGGGCTCGCAGGTGGCCAGGAAGACTTCATGCAACTGATGAACATGGAAGGCGGGATCAACGGCATCATGTATGAATGGGAGGAATGTGAGACTGGCTATAATGTTGCCCGAGGAATCGAGTGCTATGAGCGGGTGAAAACCCACGATCCGAAACCTTGCGTGGTTCACCCTTACGCCACTGGCATCACCTATGCCCTGCTCCCTAAGGGAATAGATGACCATATTCCCATCGTCTTTGAGGGTTACGGCCGTGCCGATGCTGCGGATGGAAGGTACTTTAAGTGGGCCTTTAATTTTCCCACGCACTATTGGTCTCAGAATACGGCAAAGATTAAGTTCATCGCTATGAAACAGGGCTGGGACGGCAAGAACATGGTAGAAATAGGGAAATATCTAAAGGGAGTGAAGATCGCCAACCTCTATATTGATGTCCCCTACGGTCAGGAAACCAAACCCATCCTGGACGATATGTCCAAGAAATACGGTTTTAAGGTGAGACATTTCCCTGTTTCCTGGCCCGGTATCGACCAAAAGGCCCAGTGGATGGATATAGCAAGAAGGTATAAGCCGGACTGGGTTATCAACCGCAACTGGGGTGTCTCCTGTACCGTGCCCCTCAAAGAGGCGGCCAGAATGGGGTTTCCCAGAGATCGTATTGTGGGTGTGTGGTGGTGCGGTTCTGAAGAGGACGTGCTGCCTGCGGGACCAGCCGCTAAAGGGTACTACGCCACCAACTTCCATGGGGTAGGAAAAGATTTCCCTCTGATTCAGCGGATAGTGGATAAGGTCTACGGGGCCATGAAGGGAAATATCTCCTTCACCCGGGTAGGTACCGTGTTTTACAACCGCGGTGTTATGTACGGGATCCACATGCATGAAGCCCTTCTGACGGCCCAGAAGAAATTTGGGGTAAAGGTTATTACCCCGGAGGAGATGCGCTGGGCTTTGGAACATCTGGACATAACCAAAGAAAGAATAAAGGAGATGGGCGCTGAGGGACTGATCCAACCCGTCAGGACAACCTGTGAGGATCATGAAGGAGGCGGGAACGTCTTCGTTCAGCAGTGGAATGGAGAAAAATGGGTGGCAACAGGATACGTGATTGAACCTATGAAAGAGTATGTAAGAAACATGGTCGAGGAATCCGCAGCCAAGTATGCCAAGAAAAAGGGTTTAAAACTGAGGGACTGTTCTAATTGGAAACCATTTAAGGAATAATATCAGATCATCTTACAAATTACCTGCCTTGCCCGTCCGCCTTGGCTTTCAACGCATCAGGGCGGGCGTGCGATAGGTAGGAATACTATAATAAGGGTTTACTATGGCAGAAAACTCGGCTCCCTTACTTAAAGTCAACAACATCGAGGTCATCTATGAACATGTCATACTGGTCCTGAAAGGCGTTTCCCTGGATGTG
>JAFDHR010000116.1 GCA_019308645.1 Deltaproteobacteria bacterium | reverse complement strand
ATCTTCTATGAGCAATATAGCAGAAGGTTTTGCTCGCAGATCAAACAATGAGTTTATTCAGTACCTCTTTATATCAAAAAGTTCAGCGACTGAGGTACAAAGTGAAGCTTATGTGGCCTTAGATCAAAAATATATAACAGAGGAAACTTTCCATTATATCTATGAGCAAGCCAAAAGTGTTTCTAAATTGGATTCTGGCCTAATTACCTATCTCCTGCGAAACCAGAAAACATCAAAAAAGAAACAAACCCAACAAACTCAATAAACACAACAAACAAAGCGAACCAGATAAGTTCCATGAGCTACATACACGAAGCCTTGCAAAAGGCACAGAAAGAGAAAGACGCCAGGTTTCCGAAATACAAAAGAATATTATTAGGCTCCAGGGGAAAACCGGGTATTTTCTTTTCAAAAATTCTTTGGCTGATTTTTCTCTTTGTCATTTTACTTGCTTTTACAGTCAATTCATGGTTCGATTTCAAAAATAAAAAGACGATATCATCCCCTGAGAATCAAAAAACCGTGGTAAGCTATAAGGCAGAGGCCTCTGTAAATGGAGCGGATTTTTATGAGAGGGCAAGATATTTTCAAAAAATCGGCCGTTTGGAAGAAGCACAGAGATTTTATAAGCAAGCTCTTGCGCTTGAGCCAGGCAATGTTTTTGTTTTGAATAATTTAGGGGTTATCTATATTCAACAGCGAAACTATTCAGAGGCTATAAACAGTCTTGAAAGTGCTATTCGACTAAAACCAGAATATGTAGACCCACATTACAACCTGGCATGTCTCTATGCATTGAAAGGGAAGGTGATGAAAAGTTTGGAAAACCTGAAAAAGGCGATTTCACTGAATAAATCGGCGAGAGAGTGGGCTCGAAAGGACAGAGACCTGCAAAACATGAGGGGCATGCCCGAGTTTGAAGAAACGATAAGGGTAACCAAATAATCGATAGGTTCAAAACACAGCATGAGAGCAATACTAAACATGAAATATCTCCTTTTCTTTTTATGGGTAGTTCCAATATTTCTTATAAATAACCCCATGGTATTTGGTGCAAGGCTTGCAGGTGAAGAGGGCGTGATATCTGTTACTCCTAAACCTATCCAACCTGTTAAAAAGCTTGCTCCGGCAATACCTGCTACAGAAAAAAAACAGCCTCAAGCCCAGGTAAAGGTTCCAGCAAGAAAGAAAATTACTCAGAAAAAGAAGGTCTCAGTACAACAGGAGCCAGATACCCGTTATGTTACCATCGATTTTGACAATGTAGATATTGGCCTCTTTATCAAGTTTATAAGCGAATTGACAGGCAAGAACTTTGTCGTTGATAAAGGGGTGAAGGGGAAGGTGACGATTATTTCCCCTACCAGGATATCAGTAAAAGAGGCCTATAGAGTTTTTGAATCTGTGCTGGATGTCCATGGATTTACAACTGTTCCTGCCGGAAGTATCATCAAGATTGTGCCGGCTCTCCATGCAAGGTCTAAAAACATTGAAACCAGGCTCCGAGAGGAGGCTATTGCCCCTGAAGACAAGGTGGTGACACAGCTAATTCCCCTTGAATA
This sequence comes from Deltaproteobacteria bacterium, assembly GCA_019308645.1. The sequence continues at coordinate 5,592 of JAFDHR010000116.1, read as the reverse complement.
TGCCAATCCCGATGAACTTATAAAAATTTTTAGACCATTAATATCCAAGAGCAGTATGATCGTGCCATATACCCCTACACGCATGCTGATTGTTACTGATGTACTTTCCAATATAAAACGTCTGCTTAAAATTGTAGAAGCTATTGATGTAAAAGGCATTGGTGAAGAGATATCAGTAATTCCACTTGAACATGCAACAGCATCCTCTTTATCGAAACCATTAGTAAGTATTTTTCAAAAGGCAGTCAGGAGGGCCAAAAAAGGCGCACCTCTAAGCCCTGTTGTTAGGATTATGGCCGAAGAGAGGACCAATTCCCTGATAATATTGGCCACAGAGGATGATACCTTGCGCATTAAAAAGCTTATACAACTATTAGACAAAGAGATTCCGCGAGGGGAGGGAGATATTCATGTGTACTACCTTCAGAATGCAAATGCCGAAGATCTTGTCAAGGTCTTAGCAGCACTTCCCTCTGAAGAAAAAAAACAGGCAGCAAAAGGCAGGGCTCCTGTTATCTCTAAAGAGGTACAGATCGTGGCAGATAAGGCGACCAATTCCCTGGTAATTAAGGCAAAAAAACACGACTATCTTGTCATCGAAGATATCATCAAGAAGCTTGATATCCCCAGAAGGATGGTTTATATCGAGGCCCTGATCATGGAAGTCAACGTGGATAAGGAGTTCAGGCTTGGGGTGGAGTGGTTGGGAATGCAGGATTTTACGTATCACGGGAGGAAGGGCGGCTATTTTGCCGGCTCAGGAGGGGCTGGCGGAGTTGGGGACTACAGTGGCATTAAAGGATTGGCAGGAGGGACTCTACCTTCAGGTTTTTCCCTGGGGGTTGTTGGCGAGGCTATCACAATCGGGAATGTGGTTTTTCCAAATGTAGCCGCCATCTTACAGGCATACCAGAAGGATTCCGATGTGAATATACTTTCAACCCCACAGATCTTGACAACAGACAATGAGGAGGCAGAGATCAAGGTAGGAGAAAATGTTCCATACATCACCAAAGACGCAACCGGTGATCAAACATACCAGACATACGAATACAAAGATGTTGGTGTGACACTCAAAATCACCCCCCAGATTAACCAGGAGCGGTTTGTAAGGCTAAAGATCTTTCAGGAGAATATAACACTAAAAAAAGGGGCTGAGGAATATAGACCGACTACCCTGAAGCGATCTGCAGAAACCACGGTTATTGTGAAGGATAAGAATACCGTGGTTATCGGTGGGATCATCGGAGAAAGCACTGAAAGAGGAGCTTATCACGTACCGTGCCTTGGAGATATCCCGTGCCTGGGTTCGCTTTTTAAATCAAAATCTCGATCTCAAAACAAAACCAACCTTTTCATTTTTCTGACACCCCATATCATTGAGAACCCTATTGAGGCACGAAAGATTTATGACGAGAAGAAAGAGGAAATAGATAAAATCAGGGGGGGCGCCATAAAGATGTATAAAAATCCAGAACCCAAAGAGCAGGGCTCGACTGTTAAATGAGGGTGCTCTCCTTATGACTCATAAATTCATCGGAGAAATATTAAAAGAGATTTGCTCTTTTTCAGACGACATATTTGACGAAGCGCTTGAGATACAAAGGGAAAAGGGTGGAAGAATAGGGGAAATCCTTATACAAAAAGGGGCGATAGGAGAAGGAGACCTGCTAAAGGCTCGTGGCATTCAGTTTGGGCTGCCCTTATGGCATACTATTTCCACTGAGGATATGGATACCAGCTTCACAGAACGCATCCCTATCCAATTTCTGAAAAAGTACAAGATGGTCCCTGTGGTTAGATCTGACGGGGTTTATATAGCTGTCAATGACCCTACCTTGTTTCAGCCCCTTGACGATCTTCACCTGATTTTGGGCTGGAATGGCGTAGAAACTGTGCTTGCCCCCTATTCTGCCATCCTTTCAGCCATCAATTTTGCCTATGATATGAGCAGCGATTCTGCTGAACAGGTCATCCAGGATATGCATGAGGAAGATAGGGATATGATTATATCTGCTGTTGAAGAAACAGGGGATCTACTGGACGATACCAGCGATGCCCCGATTATCAAATTGGTGAATTTGATGCTATCCCAGGCAGTAAAGGCCAGGGCCAGTGATATACATATTGAACCCTATCAAAACAGGATAAAGGTCAGGTACAGGGTAGATGGCATTCTCTATGATATGCTCTCTCCTCCTAAGCATGTTCAGTCAACACTTATATCCAGAATCAAGATTATGGCCAGGTTGAATATTGCTGAAAAAAGGCTTCCCCAGGATGGAAGGATCGAGATCAAAATAGGAGATAAAAATGTGGATATTCGCGTCTCTACTATCCCTACTGCCTTTGGTGAACGCGTTGTCCTTAGATTGCTGGACAAGACAAATGTATTGCTAAAGGTTTCTGACCTCGGTATGTCTGAGCAGAGACTAAAGGTATTTAATGAGCTCATTAAATTTTCCCATGGTATTATCCTTGTTACAGGGCCGACTGGGAGCGGAAAAACCACAACCTTATATGCCGCTTTAAGTTCAATCAATAATTCAGACATCAATATTATAACTATAGAAGATCCTATTGAATACCAGATTGAGGGAATTGGACAGATCCAGGTAAATCCCAAGATTGATATCACCTTTGCAAATGGGCTGCGCTCAATTGTGCGACAGGACCCTGACGTGATCCTTGTGGGTGAAATCAGGGATCTGGAGACAGCAGAGATTGCTATTCAGGCTGCATTGACCGGTCATCTGGTATTTTCTACCCTTCATACAAACGATTCTGCCAGCGCAGTAACGAGACTCATTGATATGGGGATAGAACCTTTTCTCGTAACCTCCTCAGTGATTGCAATCCTGGCCCAGAGGTTGGTGAGAAATGTTTGTAATGAATGCAAAGAGGAATATATCCCTGATCAAGAATCTCTGGAGAATATTGGCATCACACCGGAAATGTCTTCAGGCAAAAAGATATACAGAGGCAAAGGTTGCCAGGATTGTCTCAATACGGGATACAAAGGAAGAACTGGTATTTTTGAGCTCATGATCCTGGATGATCCAATTAAGAGCCTCATATTAAAGACCTCGGATTCCAATGCCATAAAGAAAAAAGCTGTTAACCAGGGGATGGTAACTCTTCGTCAAGATGGTGCCTTGAAGGTGCTCAACGGGATTACCACCGTAGAGGAGATTCTTAGAATAACGCAGAAATAAATGGGTTTTTCAGTTTGTCGTGTTTGTTGAGTTTATTGAGTTTATGAACCAATCAAACTAATTAAACCAATGAAACCAATTAAACAAATACGTTCAGTTAGTATAATCTTCTTAATACTTTTTTTCTCCCTTGCCACTTGGATACATGCATCTGAATTCAAAGGTCCCTGGGATAACAATAAATCCCAAAAAATCTCCCGGAAACAAATCGATAAAAAGGTAAACCCCCTGCGATTCCTGGTTGAGGCTTACAGTGCGTATATTTCGCCAATCGATGGTAGGAATTGCCCCATGTATCCATCCTGCTCTAAATATAGCTTACAGTGTTTTAAAAAACATGGCTTTTTTATTGGTTGGATGATGACATGCGATCGCCTGTTCCGATGTGGCAGGGATGAGTTACGATTGTCCCCTCAGATTATAGTAAATGGGAAATTTAAATGTTGTGACCTACTCAAAAATAATGATTTCTGGTGGTATCATGAACATTAAGTCCTGCAGTTTCCTATTCCTTTTTCTCTTTCTATTCGCTTCTCCCGCCAAATCAGAAAACATCCAAACAGAAATTAACCCAACAAACCCAATAAACACAACAAACCCAATAAACCCAGCACATTCATATGCCCATCAAGAAATTGTGATCGATCCAGAGCGCCAATTTCAGTTTGCCGAATACTATTTTCAAAATGGTGAATATTACAGGGCTATCGGAGAATACAAGCGTTTTATCTATTTTTTTCCTTTATCCAATAAGGTTGAGCTTGCCAGATACAAGATCGGCCTTTCTTTTCTCAACGGTGAACAGTACGCAGAAGCTATTAAGGCCTTTGATGAGCTTATAGAGGACTACAAGAATACAGGGTATGCCCTCAAATCATATCTTAAAATAAGTCAGGCATATGTCCTTCTCAAGCGCTATGATGCAGCCCTTACAAGCATCAAAAATTTGATAACAATCGCTCCAAATAAAGAAATCAGGGATGAGGCCTATTATCAAGGGGGCTGGGTATATCTGGAAATGGGTTTATGGGGGAAGGCTCAAAAGTATTTTGAAGAGATCTCGGTTCAAAACAGGAAAAAACACAATCTCAAGGAAATTGTGACGGAACTCGACAGAAAGCTGCCTCTCAAGAGGAAAAATCCCACCACTGCCGGATTACTTGCTATCATCCCTGGGGCAGGGCATCTATATTGTGAGAGAAAAAAAGATGCCCTTATATCATTTTTGTTGAATGGCGCAATGATTTATGCTGCTTATGAGGCCTTTGATCATGACCTGGATGCTATTGGCGGAATAATTACTTTTTTTGAGCTGGGTTTTTACTCAGGAAATATTTACAGTGCAGTAAGCAGTGCCCATAAATATAACCGGGATGAGAAAAACAAATTTTTAGATTATCTTAAAAAAAATACAAAGATAGACATTTCTATGGGTAATCACAATGAGAGCAAATCTCTTTTACTTGTGTGTAAATTCTCATTTTAGTATTTTACTCCTCTCACAAACTAACCCTCGCCCTCATGATTCCCACCCAGCCTGTAAAGGTATTACGAAATTTCCCGCTCTCCTCCCCTATCTTTTGGGTGGCATTTTCCGTGGAATAGGATATAATTTTTAAAGGTTAGCAACCTTTTTTGAAGATACGTGCAATTTTTTGTCCGGTAATTCAGACTCCTACAGTTTTCATAAGCGACCAAAGGATTTTACATGGAATGAACTTACCAAATTATTCAATTCTCTTGGCTATAAACAAGCAAAACCCGGCAAAACCGGAGGTTCTAGAAGACGATTTGTTCATACGACAGCCGCAACCATCATTTTGCATAAGCCACACCCCAATAAAATTCTCAAAATGTATATCATCGATGATATTCTCGAAATTCTCAAGCAGGAGGAAATGTTATGAAAGATATGATGTGTTATAAAGGATATTATGGCTCGGTTCATTACAGCGATGAAGATCGTGTCTTTCATGGTAAGATAGAATTTATTTGCAGTCTTGTAAGCTATGAAGGCAGTAATGCGGAAAGTTTACACAAGGCATTTGAAGAGGCGGTAGATGATTATCTTGAACTCTGCGCCGAAGAAGGAAGAAAACCAGACAAACCCTTTAAGGGTAGTTTCAATGTTCGAACAAGGAGTGACCTTCATCGCAAGGCGGCTTTATTCGCCAAAACCAAGGGCACTAACCTCAATAAGATTGTAACTGAAGCGCTTGAAAAATATTTGTCTGCCTAACTTATCATTCCTGGCTAACGATACCTTGATAGTATAGAGACTATGATAGATTTTAGGTTGTAAGGAAGTCCCTCAAGGGTTAATAAACCCGAAGATAAAAACATTTAAAAAGGAGGAACTTCCTATGGCTACCAAAGT
>JAFDHR010000115.1 GCA_019308645.1 Deltaproteobacteria bacterium | reverse complement strand
GGGTAAAAATTGCAAAGCTCAACGTGGATGAAAACCCTCTGACCGCTTCACAATACGCTATACGGAGTATTCCTACCATGCTTCTTTTCAGGGATGGGAAATTTGTCAACAGCCTTGTGGGGGCTCTCCCCAAGGGTGATATAGAAGGCCATCTACGTTCTATTCTTTAGTGTTGCTCATTTACTCCTTCACCTGATGAATCTCTGATCAGATTCGGGTAATTTTTCACATTAATCTTGGCTATAAAAGGAATCAAGCACTCGTGGCTTCCAAATTTTGACAATTTCAACTGAACTGTGATAAAAAAGTTGGAACCTAACACCTTACTATAATTAAAATAGGAGAGCTATGATGAAGGAAAAAGAGAATCTCAATGCACTGGAAGTCGCCCTTAAAAATGAGATGGGGGAGCGGGAATTTTATCTAAAAAATGCCAAGAGGACAAAAAATCCTATCGGCAAAGCCATGTTTAACCAGATAGCCGATGAGGAATTAGAACACTATGAGAGGTTGAAGGAAGTTCATGAGAGGTGGGAGAGGAATGAAAAATGGCCTGAAACCATTCCCCTCAAGGTGAAAGACACGATCGTTAAGGATATCCTGAAAGACTCAGTGAAAAATTTAGATAAGATGCCTGAAAGAGATGATGATGACCTGAAGGCCATCCGGATAGCTATCGATTTTGAGTCCAAAGGGACATCCCATTATGCTAAACTCCGAGATAATGTCTCTGATCCAAAAGAAAAAGAGTTTTTCAACCTGCTTGCCCGTATTGAGCACGGACATTACCTTTCTCTGAAGGACGCCGAGGAGTACCTGACTGATCCCGCCTCATGGTATACAAAGACAGAGCATCATGGCCTGGACGGGGCTTAGGAGCCATAACCGGTAATATACTAATGTGTACCCTATTACTATAAAAGGAAAAAGGCTTTAAGAAGTATACATCGGTGTGGGCTGCACTACATAGAGAATTAATAAAGGCTGGTCTATTGGATATATTCTTGGGGCGGTTCTACGACAAGATTTTTGAAAGCCGTCATAAAGGTGACTACCATCCCATGGTTGGGTTTGAGTCTAAACAGGTTAAAGGGTATACCATTCATGCCATGGGCGCAGCCCTCTCGTTTCAGGAGTTTGTCCGTAAGCCCAAAGCTCGTAGCTCCAAGCTCAAATCCACTATCAGCCTTCATCTACTCGCTGAGCGCTATACTCTATGCGCCAAAGCCCTATGCTCACCACCCTCTGCTTTTCCAAAATCCACAATCCTTGCCCTGTGAAACGCCCTGTGAAATCTGAAATTGTTTTACTGAGTTGAGGTTTACGAAGGAAAAGGTATCATTTGCTTCCCTGTGAAATATTTCACTGGGGCAAAATCGCCAATCCTCTCTGCCCTCCATCATCCGCCATCCGCCTTCCGCTCTCTGCTCTCAATCCCTCAATTCCTAAATTCCCAATCCCTCAATGCCTCTATCCCAAATCTCATCGTTGCGTGTTTTTCTTGACCAATCAACTGATTTTAGGTAATTATCATTAAGTTTTAGAATAATTGGTTTTAACCTCGATCAGGAGGGAACATGAGTTGATCTGACCAAGACCCTGTTTCTCAATATGAGAACAGGGCCTTGTTTTTTTGTGACTGCTAAACAAGGTTGACCGCATATAGAGTTAAGAGCAGATTCGATCTCTTTTTTTCTATTAGAAAATATAAGCCAAATTAGTCAAGGATGTCCCGAATTACCCAGATGCAGGTGAAAGAGGAAAAAGGAAAATACGAGGTCAGGCAACAATAACAGAGTAGTGTAAAAATCGAAATCTGAACGATGAGGTAACCCATGCGATCATTTGAACATGGCTATCTGTTAGAACAACCGATTTCCCATAATCTTCTTATGACAGTGAGGGCTCTTGGTGAATATCGTGGACACCAGAGCATGTACCATCAACAATCCCCTGAGATATTGGAAACCTTGAGATGTGTTGCCATGATTCAAAGTGTCGAGTCCTCCAACCGGATTGAGGGGGTTGTTGTGGCTCAAGCTCGTCTTCAAGCCATCATGGATGAAAAAACAACGCCAAAGGACCGCCCGGAAGGTGAAGTGGCAGGGTATCGAGACGTAATCGGTGAGATACATGCCAATGCACACCGAATGAATACAAGTCCTGATCTCATCCTCGAATTTCATCGGAAAATGTACGCTCATACGTCCGAAAAGGGTGGGCAGTGGAAGGAGAAGGACAATGCCATATTAGAAATACTTCCTGACGGGCGCCAGGTGGTTCGTTTCCAACCTGTTTCGGCCCTGGCAGTTAATGAATTTGTCAGAAAGCTTTGTAGTTTTTTCCACAGGATGATGGACAAGCAGGAAGCCGAGCCTCTGCTTTTGATTGCGTCATTCATTTTCGATTTCGAGTGCATCCATCCTTTTTGGGACGGCAACGGACAAATCGGTCGCCTACTGACTACCCTCCTGCTCCACCAGGCTGGCTATGATGTAGGGCGCTACATCAGCCTGGAAAGAATCGTTGAGCAGAGTAAGGGAACCTATTATGAAGTCCTCTTAAGAAGCTCTGAAGGATGGCATGAAGCAAGACATAACCTTCTTCCCTGGTGGAATTATTTTCTGGGGACTCTGATTGCTGCCTACAAGGAATTCGAAGAACGGGTTGGAGCAGTTACATCAGCTAAAGGTGCAAAAAGGGAGTTAGTTCAACACACGATAAAACGTCTTCCAAGCCGCTTTAAATTCAGTGAGATCCTGCAGGCTTGTCCAGGTGTCAGTTATCCCACCGTCAAGCGAGCCCTCGCGGATCTGAGAAGGCAAAAGAAAATCCGCTGCCTCGGAAAGGGTCGAGAAGCGGAATGGGAAAAAATAGGATCATGGTACGATTAATAGGATCACGAAAATGTAGTATGATCCTATTTATTAGTTCTTAACTGAATAGGTTTAATCTTTATGGAAGGGTTCACCCCGCCTGTCGAAGCGAAGCGTAGATCCCGCCCCTCGGGGTCGAAGATGCCGCAGCTCGGTGCCCGTAGGTTGAAACTATCGTACTGGGGCCTGCCCTGTAGCTCCGGCAGATGGTACTGGGGTGGAATTCCACGGCCTATTCCACTGGGGCCCGGCCATGTGGAACTTGCCAAAATAAAGGCTTAAAGCCTGTATATAAGTTGTTTTAGAACCAATTACCATTTTATGATTTAAGAATGGCTTTTAAGCAATTTCTGCACGAACGTCCCGTTGAACAGGAGATTACGAACAAGTGGATGAAGTGGATTATATCAAAGCTGTAGAAATTGCCGAGAAAGTTTTTAGGTGGGTGGAAAAGAAAATTACAGAATGAGTAACAACCGCAGACTCATAGAGGACTATCTCCCTATAAAGGCATTTGTTGACGCATTGAAGATTCCCAAGAAGAGTCTCTGCTTAAAATCCTGGGATGGAAATCGGCCAATAACCCTATAGGGAGCATTCAGCTACAAGCTAAAACCTAATTCCAAACTCCAAAATCACTTCCGCTCTCTGCTCTCAATCCCTCAATTCCTAAATTCCCAATCCATCAATGCCTCTATCCCAAATCTCATCGTTGCGTGTTTTTCTTGACCATTCACCTGATTTTAGACTAAATTTCATTAGGTTTTAGCTAAATAGGTTTAATCTTTAAGGAAGAACAAGCCAAAATGATATAAAGGAAAAAACAGGACAAAGAAAAAAATGAAAAATCTACATTTAAGGATTGACAAATAGGTAATGATTTCTTATATAATTACCGATAATATTAAATACAATATAAGAAAATCTTATTGCAGGAGGGAGTAATGGAATCCAAAAATCGCAAAGAAGAGATCCTGGATAAAAGAATTGTCGCTGCAAGAGAAGCAGCAGGCTTTTCCATTACTGAAGCATCTCAAAAACTGGGATTCAAAAACTACCAAACTCTTTCTGCCATTGAAAAAGGTACAAGGAAGATAAATGCTCACGAATTGATTATGATAGCTCGTTTATATGGCAGGAGTCTGGACTATTTCCTGGAATCCGACATTGCTCCCGATCCTGTGCCCCTGTGGAGAAAGACAACAAAAACAGACGTAAATCAAGTACAGCGCCAATTCCTTTCTTTTCTGGAAAATTATAGTAACCTTGAACACCTGCTTGGTCTCAAGCGACGATGGAAAGATATTCAGAAAAATTATGATCGGGATGATTTCTCTGACAATGGCTTTGAACGGGCCGATAAACTCGGTGATGATATTCATAATTTTCTCGACCTGGGTTCTCGCCCTTCCTCGAATCTGCTTAATGTGCTCGAAAATAAGCTTCGTTTTAAAATCCTTCATTTACCTTTGAGGGATGGTGCCTCCGGCGCCAGTGTTGTAGATAACACCTTAGGGGTTGGTATCCTCATCAACATCAATGATGCGCCATGGAGAAGAAATTATGATCTGGCGCATGAGTTATTTCATGTAATAAGCTGGAATGTTTTTTCTCCTGAAGAAATTGGTAACGGTACAAAGAAAACAAGGCCAGAACAATATGCGGATATCTTCGCTTCAAGTCTTCTGTTACCTGAAGCTCATCTCCTCGATGCACTCAAAGAAACAGCTATCGACAATGAAGTAAGATTTATTGATATAATTGAGCTGGCCAAGGATTTCGGTGTTTCAACAGAAGCAATCCTTTGGAGACTTGTCAATCTGGAAATACTTAAGAAATCCCAGGCGCAGAAGGTATTGGATAACCCAAAATTCCGTGATCTGGATCGCAATATGCGTCGAAGGTTGTATAAAAGCGACAGGCCGTCCAAGGTTCCTTCAAGATTTATATCCCTTGCTTACAGATGCTTGATGGAGGGCAAGATATCAAGAGGCACCTTTGCCGAATACCTGGAAATAGATCGGGCTGAAATAGACGACTATCTGGATGATGCGGGATTTGTGGAAGGAAACTATGCGAAGATTGCTACTGCTTGATGCCGATGTTATCATTGATCTACATACTCTTGGTTTGTTTGGAAAAATAAGCAAAGCTTATGATATCTGTCTAACCCGGAATGTTTTTGAGGAGGCAAGATATTACAAGAAGGATGGGACAAAAATTGATATTGATATTAAAGATGTTACAATAATTGAAAATGTTGATCTTGAAAGCCTGAGAAAGATACAAAGGGGATCAAAGGAAGCGAGGCTAGGAATAGACCCTGGAGAGTCCACATCAATAGCTTATTTAATACAAGCAGAAGAAGAAATAACCTTTTGCACTTGCGACCAAGCTGCCATTAAGCTTATCTCCTATATGGAGCTTGAGCAAAAATCAATCAGCCTGGAAAGAGCCTTTAGGGACATTGGATATCATAAGAGAAATTTATATCCGAGACATCTTGAGAGGACATTTAAGGCAGCCGTTAAAGAAGGAAAGACACTGAGAATTCAATTTAAAAAGCTTGTATAGCTATGATATTAAAGTCATACTTGGCCGATATGGATGATCCAAGGGAAAAAGAATTTGAGGCTTGCGATTAAAGAGATGGCACTTACTTCATCGGGAAAGGTGTTGAGGGTAGAGGTAATACCCAGTTTTGTGCACGTTCTGCACGAGCGTCCCCTCTCACTAAATTTCTACTCCCATATAAGACTGACACATCCTCATTTTAGAAAAGATAAATTCCTCTTTTCTTCATAGATTTCAATGTCACAAGTCAAGACCTGATACCACCACTAGCATTGAATTCTTTCAGAGGGCGCATGATTTTTCGAATCAGGATAATGCTAACGAGCAATACCACACAAACAGACAGGGAAATGACCAAAGGAAATATCTTTTTAAAATAGGCCATTGGGGCAAGGACGTAGTCCTTCGGTTCGCTTAGAACTACTGTCCATTTCGGATAAAAATACCTGGGTTTCAGGAAAATGGAACAAAAACTCGCCAGATATACTTTGTCTTCATATTTCCACTCGAACCGGGCCGAGGAAGAACGCCTCATTTCGAGCGCCGATCTTTCATGGAATGATGAAGGCAGTGGAATCGTGGAGTAGATGACATGGTTGAACCGATCCAAGACACAGAATTCGGTCATGGAAGGCAGTGTATTATGTGCCGACAAGCCCCACAGGTACATGGAATTTATTTCTCCACACAGGATTCCCTGCTTCGGGTCTTGTGGATCGACTGCCCTCATCATATATATGTGCAAACGGTTATCTCCACGGGACTGGGTTAATATAAGTGGTTTGCCAGAGCCAAGGTGTTGTCTCTCTTGCTCAGACTGTTCTGCCAGATTGTCAATATGACCAAAGAAAGGGATACATCTCCCAGAATCAGTGATAAGTGCCAGCGCTTTGAACCGCTGTTTTAAATGTTCACTGTATTCTTCGGCTGGCCTGGGGGTTGAAGCTCCGGGGCTTGCATTAAAGACGTAGGAGAAAACCCTTAATTCATTCTCAAGTAAGGATAGCCGCTCGAAAATGGACATAGCCAGGGCCTTGCTGGATTGATGCAGTCGCCTTTGGCTCTGGCTATGAAGCTGTCCTGTCACCTGGGTAAACGAGAAGACTGCTAGGACTAAAATGGGTAGGAGGGTAGAGAAGATGCACACTATGAAAATGCGTCGTGAGACCTTCCTAGTGAGAGATGATAGCTCCGAATCCTTCAATTCTGACGTGGCCATTTCAAAACATCCTCTTTAACAAAATTAGGTTATGAACCATCTGTGAAATCATCATACCATACAATACATTGATATTTGAAGACAAATCAATAATGGGGGACGTACATAAGATTATAAGTTATTATCAAGCGGTACCTTTGATTGGGGTCAAATGATTGAGGGTCAGGTCTTGCTTTTTTCCATTGATATTCTATGAATTTAGGCTCGATCCTCGAAACGCAAATCTCCCTCATGTGAATGATGCGCCATGAGGTGGTCAGCAGATGATACCTCGATCTATTGACAACCGCCTTAGTGGTCAGTTTCATATGTTCTGGGGTTTTGAGGGGTGGGATCAACGGGAAGGGGTGGATTTTTCATTCTAGCATTTAGTGAACATAGGGGACATCCTATATTCCGCCTGTCAAGAGAAAAAGTGAATAAGCTATTATTGCTGTAATATCAATAGGATATAAAGCACCACTTATTTTAAGCATACCTCCCCTTTAGCCCAT
>JAFDHR010000114.1 GCA_019308645.1 Deltaproteobacteria bacterium | reverse complement strand
CAGTAGGGAAGTAGATACCAGATAATGACTTATTTGGAAGCATTAAAAGATTTTCACTCAGCTTGACACCTATAGAGGCTTCAACATCCCCAAGGATTGAAAACAGTGGTATTTGCTCTTCAATGGCCCAATCCTTCAAGGACCCTGGGCTCATGTAGGACATTCCATCGAGGGCATATCTGGACTGCAATTGAGTTTTTAAATATTTTCTTACATCAGTCAAGGCTACATTTCCGATTGTATCGAGATAATACTGTTTCAGCAAATCATCACACGATCTGGCCTTCTCCTCCAGTTTATCCCCGATAGTTACGACATAGGGAAAAACACGCTCCACGGTATCAAGGTTTTTACGCAAGACACGGCTCTTCAAAGAGGTTCCATATATAGTTATGGCATCTTCACATTTTGACTCGATATAGCAAACCTTATAAACTGCCTTTGCTGATATTAGGGGCTGGGCTTCATCAATAAGGGTTTGGACTTGACTCCAATCGCCTCTTTTCTCCATGTGGAGCCTCCTCTTGATTTCCTCTAGATCCAGGTTCGCAGGTATATATTTTAGTTTCTCCATCGGATTAAAACCTTATTGATGTAATTTCATTTTAGATAAAAATTACATCGTAGAAGCGCTTGTGGATCAAATGTATTAGCATGTATTAGCATGGCAAGATAACTCAATGAGGTGTGATTGAGGGTTTTTCTCTTGACCTAATTTCACATTCTGATTTATATCATTATTAAATCTATCAGCATACGTGCCTTCTTGTTAGACTTTGGGATTATGCTGAGCATTGGTGAAAAGATAAAAATTAGTATACATTATTTAAAATGCTCAACTCAAATCCATATAATATGACACAACTTCCCCATGGATAACAAAAAAGAGTGTTATCTTAATTTCAGGAATCATTCTTGATGGTCTCGTAAAAAGTCTCAAAACCGTCATGCCGGACTTGATCCGGCATCCATAACATACTGAAGTCACTGGATTCCCGCTTACGCGGGAATGACGAAAATGGATGTTTTTTGACTTTTTACGACTTTGTCATTCTTCTATCTCAAAAATCTCTGCTCCCTAAATATTGACATCTGTATTGATCGGAAGGTTATATTTTTTCATTTTCTTGTAGAGGAGGGTGCGGTGAATTCCTAGTAGCTTTGCAGCATGGGCCTTATTGTAGTTGGTTGACGCTAATGCGTACTGGATTGCTTCTCTCTCAGCCATTGTCTGAACATTTTTGAGTGAAGAATGATTAGAATTGATTGATTTTTTTCGGCTGCTATAAAGATAGAAAGGTAAATCACAGAGATGAATGGTGTCTCCATCTAAAGTAGATGATACTCGTTCCAGCACATTAGAGAGTTCACGGATGTTCCCTGGCCAGGCATAGTTCTTTAGAGCTTCTTCGACTTGAGGGTCTATTTTTACCTCTAAAAGGCCCAAATCTTGGGCAATCTGTCGAAGCATAGAGCGTGTGAGAGGGATAACATCCTCTCTTCGCTCCCTAAGTGGTGGAATGTAGATAGGGATCACGTTCAGCCGATAGAAAAGATCCTTACGAAATCTGCCATCTGACACCATTTCTTCAATGTTCTGATTGCTGGCTGCGATAAGACGAAAATCAGTCCTGACCAAAGAGGTACCACCCACCCTCTCGAATTCCTTTTCCTCCAATACCCGCAATAGCTTGGGCTGTATTTCCATGGGGAGATCGCCTATTTCATCGAGAAGGAAGGTACCCTTATGGGCAAGCTCAAACTTGCCGGGCTTGCCTTTGGGCTTCGCACCTGTGAAGGCGCCACTCTCATAGCCAAATAGCTCCGATTCGAGCAAGTCCTTTGGAATTGCCGCACAATTGATCCTGATGAAAGGATGCAGCTTCCTCTCGCTGGCATTGTGGATAGCCTGTGCTAAGAGCTCCTTTCCGGTGCCGGTCTCACCTGTTATCAGCACCGGATATTGGTTGACAGCCGCTTTTAATGCCTCTTCTTTTAACGAAGTGATCACGTCGCTCAAGCCTATGATACTATCCAAAGTAAATCGCGTAGAGCGAAGTGCTAAAAGCTCTTTCTCGTAGAACTCCACCTTGTTCTCAAGCAATGAGAGCTTCTCCGCAAGTTTTTTCACGTCCCTCACGTCTTTAAACATTACCTGCCCAAAAACTGCAATGACCTTTCCTTTTTTTTTGATTGGAATTCGCTGGACCACCATATCTTGGCCCTTGATCCTATGGCTCATGTTTATCTCAGGTATCCCAGTTTTGGCCACAATGTGCATGCGAGTATTTTCAATCACCTCGGTGCAGTGTTTTCCTATCTGTGCCTCAGGGTCAAGTCCCAGAAACTGGCCATAAGGTTTATTGAAATGAGTAATATAGCCATTGACATCCGTTACAATACCTCCATAGAGTAGGATGTCAAAAATAAGCTTATACATTTCTAGTTCTTGGCGGGTGTTTGTCTGTTTTTTGGAATTGTTTTTCGAATTCCCCGTTAAAGATTTCCTGGATATTTTTTCCGGTGCTTGGAAAGTTTTCATGGTATCTTCTCCGTATCAAAATATCTACATGTAGCTCTCTTGATACACCACCTTACACTACTATACACTACAAAAGCAATAAGAAATTCTCAGAAAGTAAAGTAGTCTTGTTCCTCAAAAGCTGTTGCGAGAAGGGCGAAATCTTTGTGAGGCGATTATATTTACTTGAAATTTGCAAAGGAAAAACTTCTTGGCCTGTAATTTGCTTGACTAGTTTGGAAAGGTTATAACGTGGCGAGTTAAATCATCATCTCTATGATGCTATGTTGTGTCAGATACATGTAAAAACAAATCAATGGAATGTAGATCACATTGTATAGAATGAGGATGATAAAATGGATATCAGCGAGTCGGAGATAAAGAAAGAAGACATATTGATTCTTAACGATGACGAGTTCAATACGAATAATATCTGTATTGTGAGTGGTTCGGGGACTGGTATTGGAAGAGCCACAGCGATTGCTGCGTCTTCAAACAAATTGATGACCATAGGTCTGGATGTAAATGAAGAAGAGGGAAAGAAAACACAAAGACTAGCTCGGGAAATGGGCGGACAGATGATTTTCATCAAAACCGATCTCACGAAAGACGTGGAAGTTGAACATGCAGTAAAGGAGGCAGCTAAGTTGGGAAGTATCAAATACCTTGCGAACATTGCGGGTATCCAGCACATTGACTCCGTGGAGAATTTTCCCATGGACAAATATGACCTCATGCAACGAATCATGCTCCGCGCTCCATTTTTTCTCTCCAAACTTACCATTCCTTTTATGAAGAAAAGTAGCAATGGCACAGGAGCAATTGGAAATATGGCATCAGCCCATGCACACATCTGCACGCTCAACAAACCGGTTTACAACATCACCAAGTTCGGTTTACGTGCCCTGAGTCAGTCCGTTTCCGCCGAAGGCCAGGGCAAAATTCGGTCGTTCACGGTCAGTACCGGATTTGTAAAAACACCCTTAACCTTAAAACAAGTTCCTTCGCAGGCAGAACAGCGTGGAATTACGCCGGAAGAGGTAGTCCGTGATGTGATGATGGGCACCTCTCGAATCAAAGAGATGATGTCACCCATAGAGGTTGCGAATTTGTTCATTTTCGGGTTTTCACGTTTTTCCAGGTACCTTATTGGTGGGGACCTCCTGTTTGATGGGGGGATGGTTTTAACTTATTAATGGTTTTGTCTATTAGTATGCTTGCTAATACTGACCTAAAGCTGGCAGTCCCTTTTTTTCTAAAAAACCATTGTTCATAAAGGTTTGGTTTCCACTGCCTTGGATTTTCCTTGACAAGCATATAGATAACTGGGTAATAATGCCGGTGGTCTGCTATTTATTAATAGCTAATGGGGCACATTAGTATATGAAGATCCAATCAATCGCGATCGTGGGAACCGGAGTCATAGGGTCTAGCTGGGCAGCCTTTTATGCAAGTAAGGGCTTCAAGGTTAAAATGTATGATATTGATCCCTCCCTTTGCCAGAAAGGGCTCCGCATGGCAAAGGACTATCTTGAGGTTCTCCGGGTGCGTGGATTACTGCCGGACAAGGATTACAAAAAAGCCATTGCAGACACGACAGTTGTAAACGATTTGAGTGAGGCCATCAAGGATGTTCAACTCGTTCAGGAATCCGCTGCAGAGAATTATGAGGTTAAACATCAAGTATTCAAGGTCATGGATGCCGAGACTTCACCGGATGTCATCCTGGCAAGCAGCTCCTCGGGGTTGCTGATGACTGAGATCCAGAAGGCAACACAGCATCCCGAACGCTGCCTAATCGCCCATCCCTTTAACCCACCCCACCTTATTCTTTTGGTAGAATTGGTACCAGGAGAACAGACTGATGATAATACCATTTCAAAAATGAAGACCTTTTTTGAAGATTTGGGAAAGGTTCCCGTGGTCTTGAAAAAGGAAGCACCCGGCCATATCGCCAATAGACTGGCAGCGGCATTATGGCGAGAGGCAACTGAGATTGTCTTAAAGGGCATTGCGAGCGTTGAGGACGTAGATAAGGCACTCTTTGCCGGGCCTGGCATAAGGTGGGCCTTTATGGGGCAGCACTTGATCTACCACCTGGGTGGTGGAGAAGGTGGGATCGAACACTTTATCGATCATCTCGGCCCCGCATTTGAGCAGTGGTGGAAGAGCATGGACACATGGACTTCCTTCCCTCCGGAGGCAAAGAGTATATTAGCGGAAGGGGTCAAGGAGGAGTTGAGAGGAAAGAGTCTGACGGAGGTGACTCAGTGGAGGGATGACAAGCTCATCAAGCTTTTGAAGCTCATCCAGGAATAAGATTCACAATTCAGTAAAATTAAGCAAATCTATTATTGATGAGATTCAAACCCTTTTTTGTTATAACATGGCGTATCTTTAAGAGATCTTGAAACATTAGAAATGAATAAATTAAGGGGGAGAACCGCAAGAGAAGAAAGGAGGTGAACAAAAAAAATATAGACCCGGTCAGTAGAATTATTAATCTCATTTTTTCTAACAAAGAGGAGGAAAGTAAGATGAAAAAGAGGATTTTTTTATCGAATTTGTTGATGACCTTGATTGGCTTTTTGGTTTTTGTGGCTTTCGTCCCTACAGTTGTGGAAGGAAAGACAATAAGATGGAAATACACGACCACATGGACGCCAGCAATTCAATTAATTGAAGGCGATAGGCACTTTGTCAAAACGGCAAATGAGCTTACACGAGGGGAGCTGAATTTGAAATTCTTTGAAGGGGGATCGCTGGTTTCTCCTTTCGAGGTTTTTGGGGCCGTATCAGATGGAACGATCCAGGCTGGAGGCGATTGGCCCAATTACTGGTCTGGTAAAAATACCGTTTTCGATCTACTTGGTTCTTACCCTTTCGGTTTGACACCCATTGACTACATGGTCTGGATTTATCAAGGGGGTGGATTTGAGCTTTACCAGGAGGCTTACGGCAAATTCGGCATGGTCTACCTACCACACTGTGTTACACCTATGGAGTCTGGGGTACGAGGCCACAAACCGATTAACTCTATTGCAGACTATAAAGGCCTTAAGATACGAATGTCAGGACGAACACAGGGGAAAATTCTAAAAGACATAGGTGCTGCTCAAACCATGCTGGCTGGTGGTGAAATCTATCAGGCATTGGAAAAGGGTGTGATTGATGCAGGTGAGTTCTGCAGTCCAAGCATTGACTGGAGCATGGGTTTTCAGGAGGTGACCGAATATTGGGCCTCCCCTGGTTGGCATCAGCCAGCGTCTTTAACTGGGGTTATGATCAACAAAAAGGCTTGGGATAAACTTCCAGATCATCTTAAAGTAGCCCTTAAACATGCTGCTAGGGCCAGCTTTGCCGAGAGTTTCACATTCTTTGAGTACGGTGCAATTGGTGGAACCCAAAAATTTTTAGACAAGGGAATAAAAATTACGCGATTGAGTGATAAAGATTTAGCTAAACTTCAAGCGATAGCCAACAAACATACACTTGAGTCGTGCAAGGAAAATCCCCTATTTGCTAAGGTCGCCTATTCCCAGTTTAAATTTCTAAAAGATGTTTCCCAATGGCGTACCATTGCAACTCCTTTTACATATGGACGTAATCCTGTACTTCCTGATCTTGATGCTATAAAGGCTTGCATAAAGTAAGTTAATGTCCAACAAGCCTCCCGGAAGAGTAATTTTCCAGGGGAGGCTTGTCTTATATTGTGTCGGAGATTTTTCAGTTTAAATATTTGGCCTTATGAAAGGGCTTTTCGAGACAATAAGAAATAAGTGTCGCCATTATTTGTGGAGGAAAAGAATTTGAGAAAATTCTTACATATCATAGACAATATCAGTGAATGGACAGGAAGGATATTCAGTTGGGTCATTGTTATTCTTACCATATTGGTTATCCTCGAAGTCATTTTGAGGAGATTTCTTGGTTGTCCAACTATATGGAATTTTGAGGTTACCATCCAATTATATGCATTTCATTTCATGATTGTGTCTGCATACGCACTGTTATCTAAATCCCATGTGGCAATCGATATTCTCTATGGGAAATTAAGCCAAAAAAGAAAGGCTATTTGTGATGTCATTACCTATGTCACATTCTTTTTTCCTTTTCTATTGGTATGGTTGTATCAAGGGACAAAATATGCAGCAAAATCATGGGCTATGCACGAAACAAGTTGGAGTGTTTTTGCCCCCCCGCTTTACCCAATCAAAACTGTTATTCCGCTAGTTGCGTTTTTGCTTCTAATCCAAGGATTTGCTATTTTCGTTCGGCAGTTACATATCGCACTTAAGGAGAGGGAGTTATGATAGATCTGAGCCCTGAAGTTTTGGCTGTACTCATGTTTGTGGGCCTTATAATAGGCCTGCTTTTGGGCCATCCACTTGCCTTTGTTTTAGGGGGTCTTGCCGTCATTTTTGGATTCATAGGATGGGGTCCCGGGTGTTTCGGTATATTTATGAACAGGATTTATGGCATTATGGATAATTATATCCTTATTGCGATTCCGCTCTTTATATTTATGGCCCAAATATTGGACCGATCAGGTGTGTCTGAAGGTCTTTTCGATGCCATGAGACACCTTTTTGGACCTATAAGGGGAGGTATTGCTATAGCCGTTGTGGTTGTTTCGACCCTTTT
>JAFDHR010000113.1 GCA_019308645.1 Deltaproteobacteria bacterium | reverse complement strand
TCTATGGTTCCTATATCTACAAACTTTTTGATATTTATACACAAATATTAAACGATATTTTAGAAGAAGGAAAGGAAGAAGGTTCTATTCGAGCCAACGTCAACATCTTAGTATTTAAAAATATGTTTTTGGGTACCTTCAGTCATATGGCTCTGAGATGGGTCATATTGGAAAAGGAAGCGGATATTGATAAGATGAGAGAGATTGATGATATTGTCTTACTCCTCTCTCAGGCTGTGACTAGTGATCCGGGAGATCAAAAATGAAAGAAATCTTGTCTCAAGAAATCAAGATAGGCCAAACAGCACGAACTTCAAAACAGATTGGTATCGTTCAAAAGGTTCGGCTTTATGATGTTACAGATACGATCTGGATATCAAAGTAGCCCTTAATCCCAAGTTTCTCTTTCCAGTATTTCTCCCATTTATCCCGGGAGTATTGCTTTATCATGATCATTTTGGAGATGTTAGTAACGGCTTTATCAGACCATCCCCAAGCTATTTTTTTCAGACGACGACCGATTTCTCTAAATACCCGTTCCAGTAACGATGTTGTTTTTGGGGCAATGACCCCTGTCTTTAGCCAGAGCTCAACATTGGTAAATAGGCGATCAGAAAGCTTTTCAAGATAGGAGGCCCCATGTATGTAGCCTTTCTCATAGAAGGTTTTTATGAGCTCTTTGATTTCTGATTTACTACTTTCATATTTAGCCTTTACCTTTTCCTTATCTTCTTCTTTAAGGATTTCAAAGTCTCCTTCGGGAAGCTCTATGCCTATTAACTGTTTGATCTTATCTGTCTCCGGCTGACTGTCCTTCTTCTTTAATCCGTCTTTCCAAAGGGAATGATAAAGTCCTCTGGGGCCATGCCAGGTACAACGTTGGGACTCTGCAACATCAGCTAGAAAATCATCAAGTCCTGGCTCCCCATCATAGAGAAAAGGGATATTATATGAGTGATACGGGACGTTCCTCACATTTACATATTTGAATAAAGAGGATTCCTGAAAACACAATAAGGGACAATCCTTATGAACTTATTCGGTCCGGGGCTATTGCGTCATTTGGTAAATTGAATGGAGGCGGTTAAAGGTTTTTCCTTTAACCGCCTTTTCTTTTTGGAGGCGGATTGTATCTACACAAATTGCATCTGCAACACGTAAGATCGCCTGCTCAAGGTTGAAGGCGAGCAGGGTTATGTCTTTGCCACATATTACTACGACCCGTTTGGCATAAGGCTGTGGAAAGAGGTTGACGGGGTAAGGACATATTTCTTATACTCCGATGAGGGCCTCATCGGAGAGTATGATGCATCTGGCAATGAGATCAAGACCTATGGCTATGCACCAAATTCAATCTGGATGACAGCCCCACTCTTGCAAAAAGTCGGAAGCATTTATTACTGGTACCAGAACGATCACCTCGGCACCCCACAGAAGCTCATTGGAACCAACGGCCTGGTGGTCTGGTCAGCTACCTATGACTCGTTCGGAAATATGCAGATCACCACTGAGAAGATCAGAAACAACTTGCGCTTTCCGGGCCAGCATCACGACGCTGAGACAGGGTTGTACTACAATCTCAATCGCTACTACGATCCCAACACCGGTAGGTATTTTGAGGACGGATCCTTCCTGGACCGGGCTGAATCTGTATGCATATGTGGACGTATTGGGGGACATCCTTTAGAATTGCACTTTTAGCCAAAATGATAATTATTTTCCTTTACAAGCCTCTCACCCCGCTCCACGGACTGTGTCACGGCTGCGGGTGATAGACTGAGTGGGTCATGCGGGACGTTCTTTGCTATTTAGATTAAAGGTATTATCGGATATTGAGAATGAAAAAGTAAAGAACGTCCCATATTACACACTATAATCCGGAGACAGGGAGGTATTTGAGGGCGGATCCTTCGCACCATCTAAATAGAAAGTCTCCGTTCTTAGTTCCTTTTCTGGTTGAGAATCCAGAAGAATTAAATATTAAATAAATGGGGTCAGAGCACCAAGAAAAAGTCAAGTAAAAATTTCATCTTTTTTTGAGGCAAAACTCCCCCTATTGCCGCTTGGGCGGCATTTTTTTAGATTAGTATAAAGCCGACCTGATACATTACGATTTTAAGGACACGAGGCTCGGTGTAGCCGGTGGCGAACCCTGTCCATATCGCCCGACTTTGGCAGCCTGGTATGACAAGATCTCTGGGATTCTCCCAGGATCAGAGCACCTTAGAGCCATAATGAAAGATGTCGAGCGGACAGGGTTAGGCATTCTGACCCGAGCCGTCAATGACATCCATCTGTGGAGCACTGCGACAGCATAACTATAGCCATCCTGTCCGCCGTAACCTCGAAGACCTGTAACCGAAAGTATCCAGTCCAGCCTGAGTTGGGCTTATAGTTTGAGTTCTATATCGTATATCCCCTGAACCATATTGCGCCACCTCCCCAAAGGCCGATCTTCTGTAAAGGCGGCTTCAAGTGCATCGAGTTTTTGCCATTTATCCCGTAGGTAAGGCCACCTCATCAGATGGTAAGCAGCCCTCTCTTCCGGTTTGCTATCTTTTTTACGAAGCCTGGGAGGAAGATAAATCTGTGAGTTTCTCATTAAAGCCATAGCCATACGGAGATACCTACGAGCAATACCGAAGTCAGCGTGCTGTCCTGCTGCATCACGACGTGTGTAGTCGGACATCAAATCCTTCGGGCCATGTAATCCCAAGTGGGAAGCCGACTGAACCACATAGTCTTTGAGAATTCGGTTGCTGCGTTTGGCTACCTTACCGGTATAGATCTGTCCTTCAGGGCCACCGGTTTGTATGACCCGAGGGATAATGCCTGCGTATGAGACCAGGTTGTTCAATGGCTTTTGCTGAAATGGATCCCCGATTTCTGCGGTTACTCCAGCAGCCAGGACAATACCAATACCCCGTACGGTTGTCAGAAATGCACCTTGTGTTTGTGACAACCACACGGCAATCTCCTTTTCCAGCTGCTCAAGGTTTTCTTTAAGGCACCCATAGTGTTTGACGTGTTGAGCAAGGGATAGCTGGAGAGTAGCCACATACTCATCCAATGTATTGAGAACCCGCACAGCATATTCCTGAAGCGTGGTAGCGGCACAATCAGGCTTCGGTGTGCCAAGGCGTCTGAGGGCTTCGATAAGCGCTGATCGCTTGCGGCGGCGGATCTGCTGGGTACTGAAACGGTTTTCCATCAGCCATAATGAGCTCTTTGAAAATGGTGTGATTCCGCTCTTTTTTTCATCGAGAAAGCCTGGGAAGAGTCGATCTACAATGGCATGAATTCGGCTGCGAACTTCAGTCGTCATTACAACAAGCCTTCGCCTGTGACGAACAAGTGTGCGAAGGTTACGATAGATACCAGATTGCGCGGGAGAACAGTTACACCTCCGATTGAGCAGCATTGTGGCGATTCCCATCAAGTCCAGACGATCAGTACTGGCTTGTATGTTTGAGCGTTGTTTCTTGGCGTCATGGGCGTTGACACCAGCCACCAGCCATCCCCCTGAGCGTAATGTGCTTGCAAAATTCTCCGCATAGGAACCTACGTCCTCCCCACCAAAGAATACATGCTTGGGTTTGATTGAACGATTGTGACAGGATCGAGTTACCTGTTCTGTAAGGTAGTTGACGCCTTCCGGGGTGTTCTTTACTGAGAAGGGTTTTCTCAAGATATCGCCATAACCATTACAAAACATCACCACATGATCCTTTTTGGCATAGTCGATTGGCACACACATGATTTTTGCACTGTTTCCTGCTTCCTCAAAAAGGGTAAGTAACTCTTGACTTTGGTTAACATAAATGTTTTTCTTTTTCATGAAGCTCCTCCTTTCTTTCTTGTTCAGCTGCTTTATTGCAGACTGATGCTCTATTGTACCACCGGTTTGATCCGGATGGCTAAAGAAGCGGGGGAGCTTCACCAATTTAATGTGAGAAAAGGTTAAGGTATCTGGCTATCATCAAAATGTGTAATGACGGCCCGAGTTATAGAGTTGGGGAGGCTTCGCGAGCTCACCCTAAAGGGCTCGCTCACCTCCCCAACATCTATACCTCGGAAAGGTACCAGGCATAAGTAATTAAGTATTTGTAACTAGAATGGCATTCAATGGTCTACACTGAAGAGTATCATATTCGGAAAAGAAAAGGGAATACTTATTTACTTATGCCTGGCACACTTCCCACTTCCTGCATTTGAACGCTGGATTGAATGGCGCTTGTTTTTGCCAATAGTTATGATGGAACTAATTGTTTTTACCCTAAGTATCATTCTTGGAATGACCTTCGAACGAATCGTTATGATCATGATTCTGGCTGGAATATTGGGTACCCTAGTTGGATGGGTATGGGTGAGAAAGGTTAGAGTTGCAGCTTCGCGTCTACACTTTTGAAATAGGAAATGTTCATTTGACTATTGACTCTAAAATAAAGGTATAAAAAAGAAACAAAACAAAGTAGCCACATGTTATTTTGGCCTTCTCTTGTCAGGGGACATATGCAAACTAAAAAGCCTGATAACCGAAGATTACAATAAAAACCAAAAAACACCGGGGTCGTGTCTACACTCTTGACAGAATAAAAGGCGGTTTTAGGTTTTTCCTTTAATCGTTTTTTTCCTTTTTAGGGGCGGGTGGTCGGGGGAAAGGGCTTGATGGCCGTCTGATAATCGCTCAATGTTATGTAAGAACTGCAAAAGCCGGGTTTCCTGATAGTATCGGGAGCACGGCTTCTTTGCCCTTAGGGATTAGATAACATGGATTATCAGATAACAGGCCTGCTAATATAATGCTCCAGGCGGGCCGACCAAAGAACATGCCTATGACGCGCTTATGAGGCTGAAGTCGGCTTTTCTTTTTCACCGCGATATCTGCTTGATTCATAAAGGATATCTCTTTAGACTCAATAATAGGGGTAAGCCATGCCCAAAAAGAAAATAATTTGGTTTACAATGAAGGGCTTATCGTTTGTCAGTATCGGGGCGATTCTTTATGCCCTATTTTCTATGAAAGGAGCGTGACCTTCAACCATTGGCACCAGTATGGTGACCAAGATTATTCCATTGCTGGTACTTTATTATGTCTTTGATTCTGTGGGAAAGAGATTTAGACCTTAAGAAGTGGCCTTTGCTTTTTCCCCGCCAATCATGACAGGATCTTCGATTTTAACTGAAATATATGCTTCATTTGATTGTGCGAAACTTTCTGATTCTTGTGCCGATAATATACTTGACTATGTACATCAAATGGGCTACAATATGTTACCCACAAGGGGTACAGATGTTTTGCTAGGCAAGAAAAATTTAGATGATGGAGGCTACCATGAGAAATGCTACCATAAGGGCTAGGACAGACGAATGGCTCAAGGAGGAAGTAGAGGGTGTATTAAAAGAATTGGGACTGACGCCAACCGAGGCAATAAACCTCTTCTACAATCAGATACGGTTGCAAAGAGGATTGCCTTTTAATGTGCTGATCCCAAATGAGGAGACAGCACAGGTCCTCAGAGATACTGATGAGGGAAAGAACCTGGTTAAATACAACACTATAGAGGATATGTTCAAGGACCTGGATAGCTAACTCATCATGCTAGTACCGATTAGTACAACAAAGCTCAAACGGGACTGGAAGAAGGCAGTCAAAAGAGGCCACGATATAGAAGCGTTGCGCAGTGTCATGGATCGATTGGCCAAGCAAGAAAGGCTTGAAAGAAAGTATGTAGATCACAAATTATCTGGTAACTATATACACAGAAGATGTTGTCATGTTGAGCCTGATCTTGTGCTCATCTACAAGCCAGATATAGAAAATAATGAAATTATCTTTGAAAGGGTAGGAACCCACGCAGATCTATTCGGAATGTAAAAAGGGGGCCAGAGTCCCATCTTAAGAAAACAAATACTCAAGATAACAGAAGGCGGCTCCGTGATTTTTTTAATCGGCCGCCTTTCCTTTTTTAAAGGCTCTCTCCTCTTTAACTGCAATATCTCCTTGATTTATCACGGAGATATCCGCAAACTTGGTATAACTCTTTGACATATAGAAGGTTCCTAAGGAGGTCAAAAGAAAGCGCCTCCCGGGGGTAATGTGCATCAGAGGATATGACAGCTGATCCGCTCTTCATGAAACAAGGCATCAATTACTACTTCTACCAGAATGATCATCAGGGCACCCAGCAGAAGCTTATTGGAACCAATGGCCTGGTAGTCTGGGCTGGAGTGTATGACTCCTTCGGCAACTGCCAGGGGTTGCCAGCATTGAGAATAATCTCCGATTCCCAGGCCAATACTTCGACGCTGAGACTGGATTGCACTACAACTGGCTAAGGCACTTCGATCCCTTAACTGGAAGGTACTTGAGGGCTGATCCCTTTGGGGTGGGGTTGAACCTGTATGATTATTGCTTCAATAACCCTCACAACTGGATTGATCCATATGGGTTGTGCGCTCTTAAGAGCGCATGGAAGAGTTTTACAGATTCTCTAATGCCATCTGCTGATCACTAAATGCTTGCGAGGTATAAATAGAAAAGCTAACTGCACACCCCACATCTGGTGCAATTACCAATATTACATGGAGGGGACTCCCTTGATTCAAGGGCAAGATGATATTCTTCCTTTAGATATGATTTTTTAATACCGTGGTCAATAAAATCCCAGGGAAGTTGTTCATTGAGGTCTTTAGGCCTATAGACAAAAAAATCTGGATTGACATCTGAGGATCGAAAAGTAGCCTTCCAGTCTCCCTTATTAGTGTATGTTGTTAACAACATCTGTCCCACCCGCCTGTCACCCCTTGAAAGTAGAGTCTGAACATACGCCCATTTTGGAACATCAAAACCAATTCTAATGCCCCCCACATCTGATAAGGCGCCCTTTATTAGCTTTTGCTTTTCCTTAAGGGAATCAATGCTATCCATAGGAAACCACTGGAATGGAGTAAATGGTTTCGGAACAAAACAATTAATACTTAATCTAATTCTCCCTATCCTTTTCCTGGCTTTGCTTTCCTTAATCAAATGATGACGTATAGATTTAACCAAGCCGATGATGTCCTTGACATCTTCCCTTGTTTCAGTTGGAAGACCAATGATAAAATAGAGCTTGATATGAAAAAAGCCTGTCCTTGCTATACGTATAATAGCCTCTAAAATCTCTTACATCTTCCCTTGTTTCAGTTGGAAGACCAATGATAAAATAGAGCTTGATATGAAAAAAGCCTGTCCTTGCTATACGTATAATAGCCTCTAAAATCTCTTCCGTTGTTAATTTTTTGTTTATAGCCATCCGTAATCTTTCACTGCCTGCCTCAGGGGCAAACGTCAGGGTTTTCTGGCTGCTTTTCTTTATATTTTTTAGGAGATCCGTTGTTAATGAATCTGCCCTAAAGGAAGAAACAGAAAAGTCACCACCCCTTTCAAGAATAGTGCTGGTTAACTTCTCAATCCAGGGCACATCAGTGGCTGATGGGCTTATAAGGCCAACCCTGGTGTTTTCATCCAATATGCTTTCAAATGATGAAAATATTGTTTCCTCTTCTATAATTCTTGGGGGTCTGTAGACATACCCGGCGGCACAGAACCTGCATCCAAGACCGCATCCCCGGTTAAGCTCTACAAGGATAGTATCGGAGAACTCCGTTGATGGTGTAATGATCTTCGATTGGCACAAAGGTCCCTCAAACGGTGTGTGTTTGACAGCCTTTACCTTGGAAGAGATAGAGGAAATGAGAGGTGTAAAGGAGCCTATTGACCCATCTTCCCTGTAGGCAACCTTATAAAAAGAGGGGCAGTAAACCCCCTCGACCTCACTTGCTAAAACTCTCAGGGCCTCCTCTTTATTAACAGTTGATAATTGAAAATCAAGGTAGGCATCAAAGAATTTTTTCACAATCACTTCACCTTCACCAATAAGGAAGCAATCTATGAAATTGGCCAGGGGTTCGGGGTTTATAAAGGTTGTTACACCCCCTGCAATGATGAGGGGATAATTTTCTTCCCTGTCCTTACACATAAGTGGAATCTTGCTTAAATCAAGTATGGTGAGGATATTGGGATAATCATTTTCAAATGAAAGGGAAAATGCTAAAAAATCAAATTTTTGCAGCGGTGTCTGTGACTCTACAGAAAGGAGAGTTTGTTTTGTTTTTCTATAGAGTAATAATTCTTCTTGTTCTGGCAGAAATACCCTTTCTGCCACTATTGCAGGGTTTTCATTTAGCATCCAATAGACTACCTGGAAGCCAAGATTGGACATGCCAACCTGATAATAATTAGGATAGATCAAGGCCACAGAGAGCTTGCCACCCCAATCTTTTTTTACGGTGCCTCTCTCTTTAGCAAGTCTGTTCTTATAAAGGGTAGCAATTTTCAATTTGCAATCAATCTGCCTGCTTCCTTAAAAAAGTAGGATACTCAAGGTTTTCCTTTTGAAAAACCCTTTGCAATATCCCTTTTTTTCCAGAGTTTAAATCTTTATCTTTTAGAAGCAAATCGGTATCTTCCTCGGATAACTGTCTCTGGAATGTTGGCTTATCAAGATCTTCCTTTACTCTTACAGTCCAATTATCATCTATTTCCTCAGGTGAAAGATCCCGTAAATTAATAATCTTTTTATCCATGGTCTTGCTTATACCAGTAGCAATAACTGTTATCCGCATCTCATCTTCCATAGTATCATCAAAGACCATACCCCATATAATCTCTGCATCAGAATGGACCTCGTTTTTTATAAATGAAGATCCTTCCATAACCTCCTCCATAGTCATCCCTGTAGACCCAGTCATGTTGATAAGAACACCCTTTGCCTGATCTATTGAGATATCCTCTAACAAGGGACTGTTGATGGCCATCTGGGAAGCCTCAAGGGCCCTACTTTCTCCACTAGCTGTCCCTGTACCCATAAGGGCTGTTCCCATTTGTTCCATAACCCTTCTAACATCGGCAAAATCAAGGTTTATGAAGCCAGGGATCGTAATAAGATCCGATATCCCTTTGACTGCATAGAGAAGCACGTTATCTGCGATCTTCATAAGCTGCAAAAATGGGCTATCTGTATTCCCTAATGCCCGTAATCGCTGATTTGGGATGATAAGTAGGGTATCAACCTGCTTTTTAAGTTTTTCAATACCATCAAGGGCTGCTTTCATCCTTTTCTCACCCTCAAACTCAAATGGTTTTGTGACAACTCCTACTGTCAGTGCCCCATTGTTTCTACTTTCTCGAGCGATTATTGGAGAAGCTCCGGTGCCTGTTCCTCCCCCCATACCTGCGGTAATAAATATCATATCTGCATCTTGAGTAGCTGCCCTGATTGCCTCTATGCTCTCCTCTGCCGCAAGAGCACCTACCTCTGGATCGGCGCCAGCGCCCAATCCATGGGTTAGATTGGCCCCCAGCTGCAATTTATCAAGGGCAGAGTTAAAATCAAGGGCCTGCTTGTCAGTATTTGCAGCC
>JAFDHR010000112.1 GCA_019308645.1 Deltaproteobacteria bacterium | reverse complement strand
ACGGAGAGCCTCCAAAAAGAGTACGAGCATCTTTCAGGGACATTTAGAAATATGATTTATCATGCATGCATGTGCATTTTTAGGACGACGAAACTGGCTTATCACCTGTATGAGATGAAATAGCTACACTTCATGTTACCCCAAGAATCGAGTTTCACACATCAACTTCACATCACACAACGAATCTCATCAACTGGTAGTGATGCGAGACTGTTGATGCTTGTAACTACTTCTTTAGATCGAGTTCTTTTCCACACCAATCCGCAAAAAGATTTGTACCAATCACCAGTAGGAGAAAATGAAAGTGAGACCGAGAGTATATGACTCAGACTATTATAAGATTAGTGGGCACAAAGCTTTTGCCATGACATCAATACTTTTTTTTAAAAGACAGGGTGATGTACCAGAATTAACCCGGATAAACACTTGTAATTATCTATTAAAAGAGATATCAAAAAACAATAGGTGTGTGAAGCGAGTAGTGAAAAAAATTTTTTAAAAGGTATCAAAATCTTTCTGCTGAAAATGGGCTTTAAAAAGGAGGGATACTATGGGTTATAGGTTTCTTGAACTGAAGATCGAAGATACTATCGGCACCTTGGCCCTTGCCAGGACAGAAAGCCTTAATGCACTTAGCCTGGAGTTTGCAGCTGAAATCACAGGCGCCGTGAGGGAATTAAGTGAAAAGGATGAGGTGAGGGCAATTATCCTTAAAAGCAATGCCCAGATTTTCTGTGCGGGTCTTGACCTAAAAGATTTTGTCTCCGCGGGCCTTGATGGTACACCAAAAGGCAGTCTGGATTTTCCTGAAAAATTGCACGAATTATTTGATTGCTGCAATGTGCTTGAGGAATGTCCAAAGCCTGTTATCGCGGCAGTCCATGGTAAGTGCGTGGGTGGCGGATTTGATATGATTGCTGCCTGTGATATTCGGCTCTGTACAGAAGACGCCACATTCTCTCTGAGAGAAGCTGGCATAGGGCTTGTGGCGGACATGGGCATACTCCAACGCCTTCCCCTGATAATCGGTCAGGGTTTTACAAGAGAAATGGCCTATACCGCACGCTTTTTCTCTGCCAAGGATGCTGCACACATGGGACTGGTAAATGGCATATATGCAGACAGAGAGTCACTTATGGAGGAGGCAAAAAAGCTTGCCGCACTGATCGCAGAAAATGCTCCCCTTGCTGTTCAGCAAACCAAAAAGGTGCTTAACTACAGTAGAAGTGCAACTGTTGGGGATGGAATGTCCATGGCAATGCAAAAAAATATGGTGCTTTTATTTTCACAGGATGTGCGGGAAGCTATGACAGCTTTTATGGAGAAGAGAAAACCACATTTTAAGGGGGAGTAAAGCGAGGCCCATTGCGCAGCCCTTTAATAAGTGATCCCTCTATAAATGTTTATTGTAACCGTTCACGGGTTCAATGGTTCATGGTTCAAGCCTGCCCTGGTGTGACTTAACGTGAGTTTTAAAAGAGTTTTTCGGAACACTGCGCATAGGGCTTCTATGAAAAGGACTGCTAAACCAGGTCTGGGCCAGGGGTTATAATAATGAAGAAAGTTTTCGAGTCTGTATCCAATAAGGAATTCATTAGATTCTTTGGATATGTCATGTGAGCTTGTACTTAAATTTAACAGAAAAAAAATGCAGTAAATCATAATGCAAGCAACCCTGAACTCCGCCTGCCATCCGTCGGTCAGAGGTGAACTCTGAACCTGTGAACGTTAACTTTTTATTTAACAGTCTATGTTTGATTACAAATTCAGGGTATCTTTCATAGAAAGAGAGATGCGGTTTCTTTCAAGCTCTACGTCAAGAACCGTGACCATTACACGCTGGTTAACCCTTACCACCTGACCTGGATCTTTCACGAAGTGATTCGTTAGCTGGCTGATGTGAACCAGGCCATCTTGATGCACTCCGATATCAACGAAGGCCCCGAAGGTGGTCACATTGGTGATTACACCTGGAATACTCATGCCTGGGCGAAGATCACTGATCTGCGTAATCCCTTCAGCAAAGCTCGGGCCTTCAAACTGCTTCCGAGGATCACGCCCGGGTTTGGCGAGCTCATCCATGATATCGGTCAAAGTCGGCATTCCCACCTTTTCTGTTACATACACAGATAAATCAATGTGCTGACGAAGCTTTTCATCATCAAGCAGATCTCCCACAGAACAACCCAGGTCTCTTGCCATGGCTTCTACAATAGGATACGACTCTGGATGGACCGCACTCGCATCAAGCGGATTTTTTCCTCCCATGATTCGAAGAAAGCCAGCGGCCTGCTCAAACGCTTTGGAACCCATCCATTTCACCTTTTTTAACTCATTCCTGGATGAAAGAGGACCATGTTCGTTGCGGTATGTGATAATGTTTTTGGCCAATTGTGGGCCAAGACCCGAAACGTACTTAAGGAGCTGCTCGCTGGCTGTATTGACTTCCACACCTACGGCATTGACACAACTCATAACCACATCATCCAGGCTTCTTTTGAGTGCCTGCTGGTTTACATCATGCTGGTATTGTCCCACACCAATAGATTTGGGATCGATCTTCACAAGCTCCGCCAGAGGATCCATAAGGCGCCTTCCTATGGAGACCGCCCCCCGAAAGGTTATATCCAGATCGGGAAACTCAGCTCGAGCCACCTCAGAGGCAGAATAGACGGATGCACCGCTCTCATTGACAACCACCACCGGAATATTTCCTGGTAGATTACAGTCTTTGATGAAGGACTCTGTTCCCCTTCCTCCAGTGCCATTTCCTACTGCAATGGCCTCTACTTCGTGCTTCGAGCAGAACCTGAAAAGGATCTCTTTCGCATCAGAGCGTTCCTTTTCAGATTTAAAGGGGTATAGAGTATCAGTGTCAAGTAATTTTCCTTGTCTGTCCAGGCAGACAACCTTGCAACCGGTACGGATACCCGGGTCAATTGCTATCATGTTTTTTTGCCCCAACGGAGGGGCAAGTAGAAGCTCTCGGAGGCTGTCGGCAAATATCCTTATTGCCACCCTGTCGGCCAGTTCTTTGGTTTCACAACGGATCTCTGTTTCCATAGCAAAGGACAAGAGCCTGCGATAGCTATCCTGAACTGCCTCTTTCACTTGAGAGGATGCAGCATTTTCTCCTTTGACAAACAGGGCTTCCAACAGGGCGAGAGCTTCATCCTCAGGAGGTTTTACCTGCAAACTCAAAAAACCCTCCTTTTCACCCCTGCGCATGGCCAAAATCCTGTGGGAGGGTGCTTTGGAGACTGGCTCCTCATAATCGAAGTAGTCACGAAACTTGGCGCCCTCTGGCTCCTTACCTGGAATTACGTCAACCCGGAATATCCCTTTCTCAGCATAAAGGCTACGCATTTTCTCGCGGGCTTTCAGGTCTTCATTTACCCACTCGGCAATGATATCCCTGCTGCCTGCAAGCGCATCTTCTTTTGTTTCAACCCCTTTTTCCGGGTCAATATATGCGATTGCCTCCGTAATTGGATCTGTCCCTTCCTGCTGCTCGAAGATAATTTTGGCCAGAGGTTCAAGTCCCCTTTCCCTGGCTACGATTGCCTTGGTACGCCGTTTTGGCCTGAAAGGTAAATAGATATCCTCAAGGGCAGTCACACCCTGAGCGGCAAGTATCTTTTCTTTCAACTCATCAGTGAGCAACTCCCTCTCCTCAAGCGAGTTGAGTATGCTCTTACGGCGTTTTTCCAATTCCTTTAGTTGAGCCATCCTGTCACGTATGGCCGTTACGGTCACTTCATCAAGAGAGCCGGTTACCTCCTTCCTGTATCTGGCAATAAAGGGCACTGTAGCGCCGTCTTCAAGCAATCCGGCAGTAGTCATTACATGGTGAAACACAACGCTCAGTTCCTCGGCAATCTTGGCAATATGTTCCTCGTTCATTATTCTCCGTGGTAATCCTTTTAGTCTACTCAATAATTAAAGGAAGGGCATAGGTGGCTTTTTTGAAATTTGTTTCCAGAGCCTATCGACAACTCCAGAGGCAGGGACCGAAAGGCCCATGATATGCTATTTACAAAAGGAGATTAAGAGTATGCTGGATGACTTTTACTTTTCTTCAAAGAGTTTCAAGTATTCCCCGTAGCCCTCTTTTTCTAAATCTTCTTTAGGAATAAATTTTAAGGCTGCGGAATTGATGCAATATCTCAAACCCGTAGGCATTGGTCCATCAGTAAACACATGCCCAAGATGAGAGTCCCCGTGTTTGCTTCGAACTTCCGTGCGGAGGGTGGAAAGGCTTCTGTCTTCTCTTTCAACGCTGTTATCCGGCTTAAGAGGTTTTGTAAAGCTGGGCCATCCGGTTCCGGAGTCAAACTTGTCAAGTGAGCTGAACAGAGGTTCTCCCGAGACAATGTCAAAGTATATGCCAGGTCTTTTGTTATCCCAGTATTCGTTTTTAAACGGCGGTTCAGTTCCATCCTCCTGGGTAACATTGTACTGCATCGGCGTCAATTTCTGACGCAACACTTCTTTATCGCGGGGCTTTATATATCTCCTGTCCTTAGTATGCATTTCTGCTCTTTCCATGGAATCCTGCCATACATTTCTTAGGAATTTGTCCCGATCCGAGTTAAAGCGATAGTATTTGTATTTGACCGGATTTTTCTTATAGTAGTCCTGGTGGTACTCCTCTGCCCTGTGAAACTTTGAAAACTGGACAATTTCGGTGACAACTGGTTTTTCAAATTTCCCCATTGTATCGAGCTCTTCTTTGGATTGCTCTGCCAACAGCTTCTGTTTCTCATTATGATAAAAAATGGCTGTCCGGTACTGTGGTCCGCGGTCCGCGAACTGCCCGCCAGTATCGGTCGGATCTATATGCCTCCAGAAAATGTCCAGTATTGCCTTATAAGTAACCTTTGAAGGATCATAGTGTACCTGTACTGCTTCAACGTGACCGGTCTCACCGGATGATACGCTTTCGTAGGTTGGATTTTCCTTATGACCACCGGTGTAACCGGATATGACCTCGACAACACCGTCGACCTTCTCGAAATCTGATTCAATGCACCAAAAGCAGCCTCCCGCAAATGTTGCTGTTTCTATTTCGATGCGCTGTTTGCCCATGGTATCTCTCACTTTATTTTCACGGTTTGTGGCATTCTGACAGCCAAACGCCATCAAAACTATCAGTATGCCTAAAAATAGTGTTTCCTTCGAAATCATCACTGGAATAGTATAATCATTATTATGAAAAAGTCAAAAAGCTCCCTTGCTACCTGCACGCGGCATCTGGATACAAAGCATATGTCCCAATCGCCACGAGAAGAGGGTGTGTATTTTAATTTTGCTACTCGATCCATATCTTTATCTCTTCGGTGTCTGGGATCTTGCCGACACTTTTTACCTTGCCGTCAATTACCACAGCTGGTGTTATAAAGACGCCATATTTGACGATCTCCATGACATCGGTCACCTTATCTACCTGAGCATCAAGGCCACTCTGAGCAAGCGCCTCTTTGACATTTTTTTCGGTAGTCTGGCATTTTGGACATCCCGAACCCAGTATTTTTATTTCCATTGTTTTTTCTCCTTATGTGTTATCAAGTTATATACATTCAATAAGGCATTCCTTGATTTTCTCTCTTGCGAGAACCTTAGATGTTTTAACCTACTATCGCGCCATAACCCATCCCGGCTATAGTTGACATGACCACGATAATGACACAAAAGGTAGCTGTCTTTTTAACTCCCATGACACTTCCTATAACCAGCATGTTAGGAAGGGACAGGGAAGGACCTGCCAGAAGGAGCGATAGAGCAGGTCCTTTACCCATGCCGGCGCCCAATAGGCCTTGAAGTATCGGGACCTCGGTGAGAGTGGCAAAGTACATCAATGCCCCTGAGACCGAAGCGAAAAGATTTGCCCATAGAGAATTTCCGCCTACCAGGCTCTGAATATAGTGATCGGGAATTAATGCGGAATGGCCTGGCCTGCCCAACATAAAACCGGCCACCAGGACCCCTGCGCCCAGAAGAGGAAATATCTGCTTCATAAATCCCCAGGTGGATTGAACCCAGGTGACCCTCTCCTGTTTGACGAACCAGCTCTTGAGCATGAAGCCAAGGACAACGAGAAGCCCACCTGTGATGTACCATTTGGCCGCAAAGATGGTCGGCCAGAGTCCGGTCGAACCTTCAGCCGGTTTTGCAAAGGCGACAAAGATGAGGATCAAAACCAGCGTCATCATAAAAAAGGCCTCCTGGGTGAGGGTCCGGCCTTTGTCCCCTTCCTCTGGGAGGTAGATCTGCCCCTTTGCCCGCGCCGCATCGTCTTTCCTGAAGAACAAAGCCATGAGAAGCCCGGTCAAAACTGCAAAGAGTACAGCTCCAATGGCCCTGGCCAGCCCCAATTGCCAGCCTAAGATCCTGGCCGTAAGCACTATGGCAAGCACGTTTATGGCCGGGCCCGAGTAAAGAAAGGCCGTGGCCGGGCCGATACCGGCTCCACGGGTATAGATCCCTGCAAACAAAGGCAGAACTGTGCAGGAACACACGGCTAAGACAGTTCCGGAAACGGAGGCCACAGAGTAGGAAAGGAATTTTTTCGCTCTCGCACCGAAATACTTGAGTATCGAGGTCTGGGAAACGAACACAGAAATAGCACCGGCAATGAAAAATGCCGGGATCAGGCAGGTCAAGACATGCTCTCTGGCATATTCCTGAAGCATCATAAAGGCCTCAAACCCGGATTGACGTATAGTAGAATGACTCCAGGGAATAAAGTAGCATGCGAGGAAAATGAGCAAGATGAGTAGGAGCTTGATTCGTTCTTTCATAATAGTTTTCCCTAACGAATACAGTGGTTAATATAATAGTAACCGTTCCTGGGTTCAGGGTTCAAGGTTCAGGGCTAAGGACAAAGAAGGCATTAAAGACCCGAGGTCCTCGTTAAAAATGCTCGTTTTCCCAAATAATTGCCAATTTGGCTCCAAATTTTGGATTAGGCATGACGAAACTGACGCTTTTCTCGTAAATACGCATACCAAATGCAGTCCGGGGACGAGAATGTAACCCGCCGGGCAAGCCTTGAACCCCTGAACCCTTGAACGCCTACATATAATATTTGATCAATCTGAATAATTATATAGTTATATTATTATATATGTAGAGTAAAAAAAATTACTATTTTTGTTACTATTCAGGTTCAAAGTTCCAAGGTTCACAGTTCAAGGTTAGAGAGATAAAATACTGTCGAATCATCAATCTAAAGTATCTGGTTTCAATTTGAAGATAACTAAGGAGTTCATC
>JAFDHR010000111.1 GCA_019308645.1 Deltaproteobacteria bacterium | reverse complement strand
AAAACAACGTATTTGTCGAGCATTCTAACATAATATGGGTTAAGTGTCAATCTTAAACTTACACTTTTATCTTGCCATTATCAGGGACACAACTTATGAGACGCGGTACTAGCAGAATCATTCCGTTTGCCCACAAGCGCAATTTTGAGAACATCTTCTTCAACGCGGTAGATGATTCGATATTCTCCGATGTCTGTTCCTCGGTAAGGGTGCCCTTTCAATTCTTTTGAATCGTGAGGTTTAGGATTTGCCATTAATGAAAAAATCTTTTTTGAAACCTGCTTGAACTGTTTGGGTGGCAGTTTGTCCAGAAAGGCTATGGCTTTTTTGGTTAAATCAAGCCTAAGCATGTTTTGCTCTTATGAAAGCCATTGATTGTTCCTGTCCAGCATATCCATCTGTCTCAGCTCTTGCTGCCTTTTCACCCCAATAAGCATCTTCAATTTGGGTCAGGCGCTCATATTCCTCAAAGGCTATCAGCACAATGGCCTTACGACCCGTTTTCTCAACAATAACAGGTTCGTTCCTGGCAATGTCAGAGAATTTTCCAAACTTGTTTTTTACCTCTGTTGCTGTCGCTTCCATGTTAACCTCCCTCATCTTTTTAACTATTTTAATTATTTTGCCTAAAATAGTCAATACTTTTTGAGGTAATAGAGAAATGGGATCGGACCTCAGCAACTCTTTAATATAATTATACAAAAGGCTAATAATAGGTTGTTTTCAGCCCCCCGGTTAAATTGAACCGCTAAGACGCTAAGATCGCTAAGGGCTTTTTTTGTTGGATTTTCCCGACCCCGCAGGGCGGGATCTACGACAGGGGGGGGTAAACATGGAGTATGGTATGCAAGGGGATGTATCTAAACACCATGCCAATTCTCTAGCTCAAGCCCTGAAAACGGTTTGAAATCATTAATGTTTCGAGTCACTAGAATTAGCCCGTTCACCTTGGCTATCGCCGCAATCTGGCCATCAACAAATGATGGAGTTATACCTTTAGATAATAACCGGGCACGCTCTCTTGCGTGCCATTCTGCAGCTCTGTCATCATAAGGAAGAATCAACATTGTGCGTCTGACACTATCATTAAGAAATGAAGCGATCACCTCTTTTTTGTGGGAACGTGGAAGACGCTGACAACCAAATTGAAGCTCATGCCAGACAGGCGCAGCAGTAACCATTTCGTCCTGATTCCACTCAAATTTTTTCATAACTGATTTATCTGGTTCAGTTTTCACGGCCTCTGACAGCACATTTGTATCCAAAAGATATCTCATTCTCTCAGTTCAACCTCTCTTCCGGTAAAAGTATCCCTAAGGCCCTCAAAATCCATATCAGAGATCTCTATGCCTTCGTCATGGATGTTTTGACGAAACACTGATAAAGCATTCCAAAATCCTGTATATTTACGACTGATCCGTTCATATTCCTGAATCGACAACAATACTGCAACTGGCTTTCCTCGTCTTGTCAATTCAACATAAGGACCTTTTTCTATGTAATGGATAATAGAAGGCAATCTATTTTTTGCTTCAGCTATGGAAAATTGCTTTTGCATGATTAACACCTCCTTGCCATATTATATTTTTGCCTATTATAGCCATCTTTATAGCCATAATCAAGAAAATACTGAACACCAAGTATCTTGTCCCAGAATATAATTTTTTAAAGGGGGTAACAATGGTAACTTATGTCAACTTCTCCTTAAACTTACCAGGGAGCGGGCACGGCGAATTTGCCCCAGTTAAATAAATGAACCGTGAACCGGGACGCTGTTAAAATTCTAAATAACTTTCCTGGCTGATGGCTTAAGGCCCAGGGGATGGCGGGGCTGGGAAGGTTGCAAGTCCTTCCATTTGAGCGCCATTAATTAGTTTTTGGTCAAAACAGGCAAAGAGGAAAGCTTCGTTTATCCTCTCATGTGTTATAATTGCTGATGCAAGGTGAATAGCGTCGAATCCACGGAGGGGATGTCTTGCTACAATTTTTTGGATAGTTTCATTTAGATCCTCATTGACTTCTACACGGATAAAGGTTTCCCAGTCCAGATGGAATGAATTGACGAGCTTGTTGAATACTTTACTACTTAGATCTACCTCTCTTTTCTTTCTATAAAGAGAAGCCATGGTCTCAGCGTACGCTACAGAGGATGTGATAATCTGAGTAGCTTCTTTCCACTTTGAAAGCAGCTCGTTTGAGTAAGGCTCTTTGAAGTACCTTTTCAGGAGTGCGCTTGTATCCAGGTACAAGATCATCTCCTATCCTCCAAAACCATTTCTGACACAGGCTTTCCAGGGACTTGAATTGGAGATAGATTCCGTTTATTTATCTCGCGGCTCGGTAATTTTATCAACCCCTTGGCTATCAAAGGTGCGAGTGCGGCTCGAACTGACTTATTGTATGCTTCTTCCTTAACAATTCGGGCAAATGTCTTTCCCCTATCGGTTATAAGGACCTCTTCTCCGCTTTTTACGCGAGTCAAATAACTGCTCAAATTATTCTTCAGTTCTTTAACACCTGCAGTGATCATAACTGGCCCTCCGAGTTTGAGTTTGTAGCTACTTTGGTATTATGGTAGTCCCTTTAAAATGGAATGTCAAGTCAACTATAACGGAGATTGGGGACGCTCGTGCAGAGATTGCATAACTTTTTTACCTGAGAAAACCGCATGAAGAGGGACGTTCGTGCAGAAATTGCAATACCTTTTAATAGGAATCTACGTTTCGAACGCTGAGATCGTTGCTCGTTACTTGATACTGGATGATCGTTTTTTTATTAGACAGGATTTACCCCGGTTAAATAGTTTCATAGAGTGAAACTTGCTTCGCAATTTAACGGGGCCTCGCTAGCGGGATCTGCGCTGCGCTTCGACAGGCAGGATTTATGTGATTTATTTTTCTTTCATCACTTTCCGGATGAAAGTGATGAAATCAATCCGCCAGAGGCGGAGGGTACATGGCGCAGAGCGCAGAGAGCCTGGAGCAATGAAGCGGGACGCTCTTAAAATTCTAAATAACTTTTACTATCTCACACAGAATGAACGGGGCCAGGCCTCAGAGAAAGCATAGGGCAGCGAGCAAAAGGCAAAGGTAAAAGGTTATGGGTTATAGGTAATGGGTTATTTTCTGTTTACCAGATAGTAACAACTTTTTTGGATTGTCTTAATTCATTGTCAGCAGTAACCAGGTTGGCGTTTTCGATGATTGAAGTTGCCGCGATGATTCTGTCAGCAGGATCCTTGTTATTGTCCGAAAACAAACTCGTGGAAAGCCATGCTATTTCCGGCGTAATACCCCGGAAAACATATTTGTTGGATTCTAATATCAGTTGTATAAATTCTGTGTATTCGATATCTATACTGAGTCTTTCTTTGTGCATCAGCATTGCTATTTCCCACAGCGATATTTCGCAAAATATTATTCCATCCGAATTATTGGCTGCTGAAATAGCTTTTTCTGCTTTTCCGGAGAGCATCTCTGGCTTTAAAGCGTTCCAAATGATTATGTGGGTATCCACAACAATCATTTCATAGCCTCCCACTCTTCATGAATTGGGGATAGGATATCACCGATAAAGGCATTCTTGCCCAGTTCTCGCAAAATTTCCCTTGACTTCTCCCTCTTATCTTCCGCAGGGACAAGTCTCGCCATTTCATGACCGCGTGAAGTAATTGTAATAACCTGCCCTTTTTGAACCTTTTTAAGGAATATTGACAGATTTTCTCTCAAGGTACTGATACCTACTTTTTCCATATTTTTGTCACCCCCCCTCTTCTGTACAAATCAATTGTACAACTCTACTTGAGAGAAATCAATACTTTTTTTAAAAACCTTGGCTCTTGGATTGGACGTAATAGTAAAAGGTAATGAAGAGTGAAGAGGGACGCTGCTTGCTCAATAACTAACTGTCCTCTAAAGATTGAGTGGCCTTACTGCCTTAGCACGCTTGATATCATTCGCTACCTGACAATGCCACAGCTTGTTGTAGATCGTCTACGATTTCGGGAATCGTTAATCGGAAATCGTTATTCGTTATTCGTTATTCGTGAATCGTTAATTGGGAAGATGAGATGCCGTAATGATTATAATGGGGGACGTTGCTACTTAACTGCATTATTCTAATATATCCCAAATCCCCTCATCATCTAATCATCAAATCCACGAATTTATGAATCGCTACAGCCCAGCGTAGGCATCTCTATCTAAAAATGGAAATTGAATTCCTACATGGGGAGACGGCAAGGGTTTTTCTTTGCGACTTTTTTCTGATTCAAAGATCGGGTCAACCAGAGAGTCTATATATTTGGCCACCTTTCCTTGGATAATCCTGTAAAAACACCTTGTGCAAACATTGGCCGGAATTCCTATTACCTCCACTTCCAGATCAACGCCTTCCCTTTTGTAGTGCAAGTTAATCAGTTTTACCTCCATCTCCCCACCGCACTCAGGGCACTTTCTTTTCTTGATTAAAGCCATGATTTCACCCCAATTGAATCCCTCCTGTGCCATCCTCCAGAGGCGGATAAATCTACCGGAGCTACAGGGCAGGCTTTGGGGTGCTCCTTTGAAGCAATTCAACGGGATAAATTTGTTTGGCTTATCTGGTTTGTTTGGTTGAAATATACCACTCAATGGTTTTCTTTAGCCCCTCTTCAAAATTGGTTTTTGCCTTAAAACCAAATTCCGTAAATGCCTTTGTTGTATCCAGCATCCTCCTTGGTTGGCCATCAGGTTTACTCTTATCCCAGATGATCTGGCCTCTAAAACCGGTAAGCTCCACAATTAACGCAACAAGTTCTTTTATGGATATTTCAAAACCGGCTCCGATGTTAACGGGATCGCTTTTGTTATACCGTTCCATGGCAAGTACGATTGCCTCGGCTGCATCTTCAACATAGAAGAATTCGCGGGTTGCATTACCAGTTCCCCATACGACCACTTTCGGATTTTGGATTTCTGATTTTGGATTTTGGATTTTTTGTGCATCAACGCACTTCTTTATCAGGGCAGGGATAACATGGGAGGATCTGGGATCAAAATTATCACCCGGCCCATAGAGATTAACGGGCAGGAGAAATATGGAATTGAAACCATACTGTTTTCGGTAGGCCTGAGACTGGACGAGCATCATCTTTTTTGCCAGACCGTAAGGGGCGTTTGTTTCTTCAGGGTACCCTTTCCACAGGTCTTCCTCTTTAAATGGAACAGGTGTAAATTTTGGGTAGGCACAGATTGTTCCAATGGCAACGAACTTTTCGATCTTTCTTAGATACCCCTCATGAAGGCACTGAGTTCCCATCATCAAGTTTTCGTAAAAGAGGGCGGCAGGGTTTTGTTGGTTGAACCCAATTCCTCCGACGCTGGCAGCGAGGTGGATGACAATGTCCGGTTTTGAATCGTCATACATTTGTCTTATATTTTCAGGCTTTACGAGATCGTAATCGGGGATATCAGCGATATAGAGATGCTGGTAGCCTTTTTCTTTTAGCTTATTGGTGAGGTGTGTGCCGAGGAAACCTTTGCCGCCAGTTATGGTTATTCGTTTGTTTTTCATTTTTCGTTTAGACAGGATTTACAGGATTAATTGGATTGTATGTTTGTTTTCTTAGTTTCCGGACGAAACTAAGAAAGGCCAACTCGCCTTCGGCGAAGGGCATCAATCTTGTTTTGCCGGATTACGATATTTTCTTTTAACCTCTACTCCTATTGGACCGAAGTTGATGAGAAGGTCTATCTCGTTTTGCAAGCCATTAAGGTAATTAACTAATTGTACCTCATGGGCCTTGGTTAAATGTTCTACAGATTTTAGTTCAATGACGATTTCGTCCTCTGCCAGTAAGTCAACGTAGAAGTCGCCTA
This sequence comes from Deltaproteobacteria bacterium, assembly GCA_019308645.1. The sequence continues at coordinate 2,328 of JAFDHR010000111.1, read as the reverse complement.
ATACCTGATTATCATAGTAGACCTTCAATGACTTTTCTGGCTCTGCTTTAAGGTTGATTTTGTCCAGTTCAATGACCATGGCCTTTTTATAAACGCTTTCAAGGAATCCGAAGCCGGGGGTATTAAAAACTTTATAAGCACAGCCGATAATCTGGCGGGTGAGTTCTTCGTGTTTCATTTTGGTTAGACAGGATCAACAGGATTGATATGATTCTTCTTTGCTTTCTTAGTTTCCGGACGAAACTAAGAAAAACCCCCCAGTGAAATAGGCTACGCCGTTTCACGTCTGTGAAAATTTCACGGGGTAAAAATCCGCCTTCGGCGGAAGTAGACCGAAAGGCGCTCTAAAAAAGACTTACGGTCTTGATCGTCTTTAAAGATCTCTCGCCCTTCTATTCCCCTGGCCCCAGTGAAATGCGCTTCGCTGTCCTCCGGAATTTCACCAGGCAGGCATGACGTGCTGTAAGAGGCCGGGCATATCTAATCTTGACGAGGCATGATTCATTTATCAAAAATATCTGCAGGTAGATCAAACTTCTTTATTAGATCTTCAAGGGCATATGACAAAATTAAAGTCTTTTTACCATGCGATTTAACAGGGTAAGACCTACGTGTCTCGGGATCATAAAATTTTGGGTGTCTGCCTCTTCCTATCATATAAACAATGCCGTACCTTTTAAGGATTTTTCTTACTCTCCTTAATTCTAAGGACTTAGGCATAACTTATTTCAGCAGTTGATTTCTGTATAGATTCGTTGGAGATGGACTTGATTGACTTCTTTAAGGTCCTTTTTAGGTTACTGTTCGACTGCTTAGTCTCCAACTCATTGTACATTCTCCAATATTTACTATTTGCCGGATCGAAAATGGTATCAATTGCATCGTTTTCAACTGCTGTTAATACATATTCCTTTATGGAGTCAGCCAATGAGTTTAAGGCCTCACTCTCATCTTTGCCGTGAGAAGAAACGGTAAAATCCAGACATCGGCTAACGATAACATCATCCTCTTTAGTCAATAAAATATGCAGTATTGGTGTCTCCCATAATTTGCCAACTTTGATTTTTATTCGATGTGCTCTTATACCTTTCATGGTTACCTCATAATTTTCATTATCTCAAAATTTTCTGGCTCCTCGTAAGGAGCGGAGACATCATTAATTTGGATGAGAAGGATCGTTCTCAAAAAGCTTTTTAGCCTTTTGCCGCTTTTCTGAAAGCCCGTGCTTCTGAATGTATTCTTTAATGTCCTGCCTGAGATCGAGAATAATGGGCATTGTGCTCTATCTATATACTGAAGACCTTCTCAATCCTTCTTCTAAATCCCTCAAAAAATCTTCTTCATGCAATGCAAATCTGTTGCTGCAAACTCAGCCAAGATGCATTCAATTTTATCCTTTATGAAGGGCTTTAGTTTAACTGGCCTTGTTTTAAGCCTTTCTAGTGAAGTACCCCGCCCACAGGGCGGGGCATCTTAAAACAATTCTAGTTGCTTCGGAGTCTTTTCTTGTTCACGATGATACTTAATATAATTCCTAATCACCTCTGTTGTCACCTTGTCCCCAATTGTTCGGGCAAAATATCCATCTTCCCAGAAATCTCCACCCCAAAGTTCTTTCTTTACCTCAGGATGTTCATGAAATATTACGCTGGCACTGATACTCTTCAACATCCCTACCACCTTGGAGATACTATATCTGGGTGAAAACGACAGAAAGATATGAACATGGTCTTGCGCTATCTCCAGGGTGTCTATCTCAAAATCGTGATTCTTGGATATCTCTTCAAATATCTCTTTTGCCCGATCTCTGATGTCGCCTCTCAGAATCCACTTTCGATATTTCGGAGCCCAAACCAAATGATATTTGGTGTCATAGACCGCATGGCTGGTCCTCTTCAGTTCCATGCAATGAGTATATCACATTTATCCCTGCCTTCAGCAGGAGAACTTTTCATCCCCGTTTACAAAACGGGGTATTCAAGTTCTGAATTTGCATAAACTTGCACGTTCCTCTTCCGTTAAGTTGTCAATAACTTCAAAAAGTGGATCCATGGGTATTTCTATTTCCCTGGTTATTTTCTCTTTTAGAATTATTCGGGGCATTACTACCTCTCCAAAAATATATTGTTCTTATTTTTGATGATCACAGAAAATTCAAAATTATTCAAGTTATAAAATCCCTTCGCGATTTGATACCACGCCGCTTCACCGCTCAAAAAAGGAAATTCCTGCTATGTAGAATGTCAAGTATTTTTTTGGAAGCCCTCTTTTTTCCGGTTTTTTGACTCCGGACACTATTTATGGCACCCCAGCCACAGGCTTGCTTCC
>JAFDHR010000110.1 GCA_019308645.1 Deltaproteobacteria bacterium | reverse complement strand
ATCTTTCGTCATTGCGGCGTACTGGTAAGTACGCCTCATTCCTCAAGATTCGCAAGCCTTGCATTTGGAGCTTTTTACTTTGCCGTCCCATTTTTGACTTTTTACGAGTTCATCAACATTTTATGTGAAAAATCGAGCTTTGAGGAGGGCATAATGTTACGAATCGGTTTTATTGGGTGGCGAGGTATGGTTGGATCAGTTTTGTTGGGCCGTATGCAAGAAGAACAGGGTTTTAAAGATTTTGAGCCAATATTTTTTACTACCTCAAATGTCAATGGGAAAGGCCCTGATGTGGGCCTTGACATTCCTCCATTAAAGGATGCCTTTGACATCCAGCTCCTTTCATCAATGGATATTATTCTGACCTGCCAGGGAGGTGATTATACAAAGAAAGTGTACCCCGAAGTGCGGAACCATGGATGGAAAGGCTACTGGATAGATTCTGCGTCTGCCCTGCGTATGAAGGATGATAGCGTTATTGTCCTGGACCCTGTAAACAGGGCTGTGATAGACGCTGGATTATCATCAGGAATCAAAACCTATGTAGGTGGGAACTGTACCGTGAGTTTGATGCTTATGGCTCTTTCAGGTCTTTTTGCCTCGGGTTATATTGAGTGGGTATCTTCCATGACTTATCAGTCCGCATCAGGCGCCGGTGCCAGGCACATGAAAGAGTTGATTGCCCAAATGACCATCCTCGGCGATGCCTCTCGGAGACTGCTTGATGACCCGGCATCCACTGCCATAGCCATTGATGAGGTTGTGACAAAGCAATTGAGAAGCAACGCATTTCCAGTTGAAAATTTCTCGGCTCCTCTTGCTGGTAGCCTGATTCCATGGATTGACTCTGCAATGGAATCCGGGCAGACCAGAGAGGAATGGAAAGGCTCCGCTGAAACAAACAAGATTTTGCAAACAAAAAAACCGATACCCGTAGACGGTCTATGCGTTCGCGTGGGTGCCATGAGATGCCACAGTCAGGGCCTGACCATCAAGCTTAATAAGGATATACCTCTTGATGAAGTCTCTGAGATAATTGAAAAAGGCAATCAGTGGGTGAAACTAATCCCTAATGATAAAGAATCTACCCTTCAATTCTTAACACCTGTAGCGGTAAACTCTACACTGACCATTCCCGTGGGTAGACTGCGAAAGATGCTCTTAGGGCCTGAATATGTGGCTGCCTTCACTGTGGGAGACCAGCTCCTCTGGGGTGCCGCAGAGCCAATTCGTAGTATATTAAATATTATAATCAGTCATTTATCATAAATATTTAATACTCTAGTTTAAGCTTAGAATCTGTTAAAACTATATGCCCAGGACTCAACTACGACTGCCCCATTATCTCTCCTAAACACATCAAGGTCGTATTAATATCCTCTGAGCTAATTCCGTAGTGCGTCACCAACCGAAATCGAGATGGTCCTGTAGCCAATAGCTTAATTCCTTTCTTTTCAAGCTGCTTCATGAACACATCCATGGTAATTTTACCACTGACAAGGTCGAAATAAATAATATTCGTCTGTACCCTTTCGAGGTTAATTGACAATCCGGAAGTCTGAGCGATCCCTTCGGCAAGGCAGCGCGCATTGATATGATCCTCTGGCAATCGATCAATCATCTGTTCCAGGGCGATAATTCCTGGTGCAGCAATGACCCCTGTTTGGCGCATTCCACCGCCTAATATCTTACGTGTCCGTAGTGCTCTGGCAATGAATTCTTTCGAACCACACACAACTGATCCAACTGGTGAGGAAAGCCCTTTTGACAAGCAAAAAATCAGGGAATCAACACTTTGAGTCAATTCCTTGACATCTACTCCTAATGCAACAGCGGCATTGAATATTCGAGCACCATCGAGGTGTAATAGGAGGTCATACCGTCTTGCCAGTGCTGCGACTGATTCAATATACTGAGAGGTAAGGGCAGCTCCATTGCAACGGTTATGGGTGTTCTCAAGGCAGATCAGCCTTGTGCGTGGAAAGTGTATGTTATCGCCACGAATGGCAGCCTCGATATCCTCTAAACGTAATGTACCATCAGGCTGATTGGGAATAATATGCGGCTGTATCCCACCCAATGCTGACATGCCACCAGCTTCGTTAATAAACATATGCGACGCATCACCCAAGATTACTTCTTCTCCCCTGGCACAATGAGTAAGCATACACATCAGGTTACCCATTGTCCCGCTCGGGACCAGAAGCGCCGATTCCGTTCCCATTAGTTCAGCGGCCATCTTCTCAAGGCGTTGAGTAGATGGATCCTCACCATATACATCATCACCCAGCTCAGCATGATACATAGCCTTCCGCATCTGTTCCGTTGGCAATGTAACAGTGTCACTACGCAAATCAATGATTTTCATCAATTTTCTCCCATCGAAGGTTTATGAAATACTTCGGGATTCTTTCTATCATCTCCGCATAATTGTTTCTGCAATCATCATTTTTATACGCTCAATAATAACTTGTAGCTGTTCACGGCATAACTCACAAAATTACAAAGATTTCTCGGTCTTAATAGAAAAATCTGAGTGTTGGAGTAATGGAGTATTGGAGTATTGGAAAAGATAACATCTTTCTTGTGGACAGCATTCCAATGCTCAATCCTGGGCAAGGAAACCAATACTTCAACTTATTCTGCAAGGAATTTATTCCTCTAACCCAATACTCCATCACTCTAACACTCCATCACTCCGTGAACGGTTATAATAACTTTTTAAGAGACGGTAGACCGCTTTTGTTATCAAAAGAGATAAAAATCGGGAAGGTAATACGATAGAGCAGAACGAATTGATGCTGCTGATGGTGATCAGATCCTTTGTGAAAGATAGACAATGAAAGAACCCGATGAGCCGTAAAAGCCCTAAATTGACTCCAAAAGGGATCTAATCATCTCCTCCTTATCTCGGTCGGCCGTCTTGAATTTCACACCGACTCCCTGAGGGGTAATCCTGACAACCTCGCCTAGAGCCTTAACATGTTTCTGGTAGTCGGGGAGCGGAAAAGTCAGCGAAACCTCCTGCCCAACAGTAAACGGCATATGGGATTCTATAAACACTCCGCCAGTACTTATGTCTTGAATGAAATCCTTGTAGACATGACCCTGCGTAGAGTAATCTACGGCATAAGGAAGGATTTCCTTAGATGTTTTCTTCCTCCAGATGGCTTTTCCTTTAAGTCTTTCAGGAGGGTTCGCTGCTCGTCTTCGGGCATATTCCTAATCAATTCAATCAAACGGGCAGTAATTCTGGATTCATTCGATTGTATCTCGAAAGTAGTCATTCTAAAACTCCTTATAAGAGAAATAGATAGAGACTATGATACGTTTTTTTTGTTGATGGAAAGCCCATTACTATTACTACACTTATTTTTAGTATTACCTAAGTTTGATGAACTCGTAAAAAGTCATATTCGGTGAATTTGTCATTTCGACTACAAGGAGGAATTTTGTGTTTTCAGCATGTTACATTGGTAAGATTTCTCGCTTCGCTCGAAATGACATGTTGTTGAGACTTTTTACGAGACCATCAAGTTTGTATTATAGTAAAATATAGCCTGAATGTCAAAATATAATAATATCGCGTGAGCTTAACACGAGCTTCCAAGAATTTTGTAATTGGAATTGTCCTTTTTTTGTTTCTTTCATTGGCTCCCTTCACAATTCATACACTATCAGCGAGAGGAGATTAGACGTTAAAGCATTATACTAAAACCAGGTTCTGGAACCATCAGGTTCAGTGAGCCTGCCATCTGCTTGAATCTTTGCATCTCATCAATCACCTGGCTTCGCACCTTTCTTTGTATATGGACAAGGGCAAGATAAGATGCGCCACATTCTTTCGCCATCTTAATCGATCCCGTAACGGTTCCGTGTCCTGGGATTTCAGCATCTATAGCGAAAGCCTCATGGATGATAAGTTGGCTGCCCTTCGCAAGGGACATGCTTTCAGGTGTGGCCTTGCCATCACCACTGTAATAGATCGATTTTTCCTGTGCGTCTATTCTCAAGGCCAGATCTCTTTGGGAATGACTGGCAACAGCAGACTGAAAAATAAGGCCGAAGATTGTTACCTCCTTCTCTGGCTCAACCTCCCTGAAATTAAGTGGGAATCCTAATCTTTCATACATACCAGGATAGGCCAAATCAAGAAATGTGCGAGTGAAGGTATCTATCCCCTTTTGTCCTAAGAGTGTTAATGACTTTTTACGTCCTTCTTCCCAAAAGCGAACCAATAATGCAGGAATCCCCAGGCAATGATCACCATGAAAATGGGAAATCCATATACCGTCAAGTATATCAGCATCTGGCTCTTCTATCCAGAACTGAGGCGGAGCAGTAAAACCGCAGTCAAGTAACAATGTAACAGGGATGGCTCCCGCCCTATAGCGAATCAAAATAGATGTGTTTGGAAGCTTCTCGTCAAATGCCTCGCCAACACCCAAAAAAACTACTTCAATCATAACTCCCCCACATTTCAATTAATCTATTGTAAATAATCAGAGACATGACAGTTCCGTATTCCTATTGTCCTACCAGCAAATTAATATAATATACTTTGCCATTGCGACATCTTTCACACACGTTATCTCTTCTTGTTTTTATGTGAGCTCTTTTGGTGAAAGTTGCAACCCCCGTCAAACTCTAAACTCATTATGAGATGTTTGCAAATATAAATTGAGTGTGACACACTACCCTTGTTACAATCGTACGCAAACTGCTAACAAAAATTGAGCTTTTCGATTGAAAAATTAAAGGCAAATAAATACTATAGCCCTCAACTAACAAAAATGGTGAATATCATGTCCGAATTACGACAAAATCCTCTTACAAAAGACTGGGTAATAATAGCTCCTGAGAGACGTAAGCGGCCTGATCAATTCAAGCAACATAAGGCCCAGCAAAAAACAACTAAACTGGATAGGGAAGAGAAAGATAAATGCCCATTTTGCCCAGGAAATGAAGAGGTCTGTGGAAAAGCTGTTCTGGTATATTATGAAGAGCCTGGGGAGGATGCGCAATCTAAATGGACTCTGAGGGTAGTACCAAATAAGTTTCCTGCTTTAGTTGAAGATGGGGAAATATCTCGAATTACAGAAGGGGATGGAAATTTTTTTATAAAAATGAACGGCGTGGGCTACCATGAGGTCGTAATTGAACATCCAGAACATTCCCAGACCATTGCCACAATGCCATATAAATCGGTTGATCGTATAATTTCATCATACATTGAACGATACCAAGCGCTTATAGAAAAACCCAATGTAGAGTTAATAACTATATTTAGAAATAATGGTCCAGGAGCCGGCACATCATTACGACATCCTCATTCCCAGATAATTGCCAGCCCAATTATTCCAATTCATATCAGGCATATGATAGAGGAGGCGGTGAGATATTTCGATACCATGGGCAGGTGTATATATTGTAATTTGATAGAGCAGGAAAAAATTTCAGGAAAAAGGATAATATCAGAAACTGAGCATTTTATTGCTTTTGCTCCCTTTTTTTCACGAAGTCCTTTTGAAACGTGGATTCTTCCAAAAAAACACAGGGCTTCATTTGCAAAAATCTCTCGTATTGAAAGGAAAGATTTAGCGAGAGTGTTAATCGATATTCTGCAAAGATTGTATCATGGGCTTGATAATCCAGATTATAATTACATGATTTATTCGGCACCATATCAAGAGGATCCCGCGGACTATTGTCATTGGCATCTCCAAATACTTCCAAAACTCTATAAAGTGGCTGGATTTGAATTAGGCTCTGGTATATATCTAAACAGTGCGAGCCCTGAAGAAAATGCGAAATACTTAAAGGAAATAAAGACGGATGTTTTAGAGTAATATGGTAATTGCTCAAAATCCTGTGGAAATTTACTGCTTTTTTACGTCCACATCTGGGACATGTGATCGTCTTTTTACCCATTTTCCCTTCACTTTCCCCTTTTACTCGCCTTTGCCAGGATGCCCCGTGCGGAAGCACGGGGAGGAATGGCGACAGGCGACCGCGCCGTAGCTGGTAAAGCGTAGGCGGGTTGGCTTCGGCGCAGTTCCGCTTGGGTTTACCACAGATGCCCCGCGCGGAAGCGCGGGGAGCTTCACTTTATCCTTTAAAAGAGTTTTAGATTCTGTGCAGGGTAAATAGAGGTCAATAGAGAATATAATCCCGCATGTGAGTGGCGCATTCAACCTTACCTTATGGGGATAAAGGAGAATTTGTTAAATATTTCGTCTTTTTCACATTATTTCTATGTTGACATGCACGAAAAACTAAGGCAGTATAATAGGCTATAACATATTGATATTAATAAAATAACCAGAGGATAGGTGTAAGCCAAAAAACCCAACCTCACCTTTCCCGTGGAGCAACAGAGGGCGAAAATACGAGAGGAGGTGTGTAGTGGATGAAACATTGCAGACAAAATATCCAGATCTCACGGCTGAACTTATTGACTTCGATTTTGGTCCCAATAAAATCCAAATACAAGCAACGATTTTCAAAGAACTCCTTGAGATAGATGAAAAAAAGGCGATAAAAGCCTTTGAGGAATTATGCAGATCTTTCAGTGATGTCTGTTTCGAGTATCATATCAAATTTAATCCCATTGATCTTTTCATACTCGTGGATGATGAATTAAAAAGAGGGACAAGCACTACATTTCGAGATGCATATGGTGAAAGTCTTTTTGCCGAAATCTTAATTCCTTCAAAAGATTTTAAAGTACATGAGTATTGGAAGTATAGCTTCTTGCATGAGTTAGGTCATTCATGGTTTTCTATTGAGTTCTCTCCCGAGGACATGGAATGTGGTCATGAAGATCTCTTTATAGATTTAGTGGTCATGTGTACTTTTAGAAAAATCCTCCCCCCAGATAAGCGAGTGTACCAGGAAGTAAGAAAACATAGACCATATTTTTTAACCCAACAAAGCAAAAGATTTATAGGAAAAGAGCTCTATCGGCAGATACTACATGACCCAGAAGGATACTTAAGAGATTTGCGGCAAAAAATACACTCAGCACACACGTAAGCACCACTTCTTTTATAGTAAATTTTTATCTGCTCAATAATTTAAGGAAGGGCATGGGTGTTTTTTTTTATGCCCTTCTAATCCTGCTAAGCGGGACCATGTCGTTTCAAAATTGGTTAATAGCCTCTCGGCCCTGAGACATGTCGGCGAGCTCATGTCGAGTCGCTCGAGGCCGAAGGGCAACTTGGCCTTAGAATCATATGCTCCGTCTATATTACCCAATTTTGAAACGACAACTAAGCTTAAGTTATATTTAAGGGCATAAGCAAAAAAAGATACCCATGCCCTAAAAA
>JAFDHR010000109.1 GCA_019308645.1 Deltaproteobacteria bacterium | reverse complement strand
GGAACCTATTGGCGGATATGTATTTGTTCTTGTCAGAGCAAAGGATTCCGATAACTCTGAGGTTTGGGTTTATCCTAACTCACCGCTCAAAGACGGGCTCCCTGTAAACTATAGAAATGGGCAGCGGTTTTTTATACAGAGGTTCAAGTCAATCAGCAGTAAATATACACTCAGCAAATCAATCAATAGAGCGCTCATTTTTGAGATATTTGTATATGATAGGAACGGTACATTGATCTTAAGGAAGAGAGTTGAGGCGTAGAATGTATCCTGTTCATTTGAGATCTAATATTAAACTTAATTTCTTCTTTTTGATTATTACCCTCCTGTTGCTTTTGGTGTATCAGGGAAACGCTCAGGCCAAAAGAGAAAATCTTGTTTATTTCCCAAATACACCCTATGAATTAAATATATATAAGATTTGCGGTAAGAGACCTGGGAAAACCCTAATGCTAATTGGTGGGATTCAGGGCAATGAACCAGGCGGTTTTCTGTCAGCCGATCTCTATGCAGACATGAGTCTGTCCAAAGGCAATTTAATTGTCGTTCCCAGAGCCAATTTCTACTCCATACTTTTAAATCACAGGGGCCCTCATGGGGATATGAATAGAAAATTTGCCAACAGACCTGAGAAAATGAGCATGGATGATAAGATTGTATCCATACTTAAGAAGCTCATTGCTGAGACTGACTATTTGCTTAACCTCCACGATGGTTCTGGCTATTATTATCCTAAATATTTAAGCAGATGGCGCAATCCAAAGGCATTCGGGCAGTCTATAATCGCAGATTGTGAAAGGTATAAAATCCTGGGCAAGGATAAGATACTAAAATTAGGTGATATGGCCAGAATGGTAATGAAGGAGATTAATCCGGAGATCACGAATGATCTTTATAAATTCCGGTTTAATAACACCAGAACGAACAAGCCAGATAGCATACACCGAGAACAATTAAAATCAGCCACTTATTATGCCTTGACTAAACATCATATCCCTGCATTTGGGATTGAGACATCAAAATTTCTACCATCTATTGATCTTAAGGTCAGATACCACAATCTGGCTATCAATGCATTTATGAAGCTTTTTGGTATTATACCTGAACAGCCTGGCTTATTTCTGGATAAACCAGAGTTGAAATATTTGGTAGTATCTATCAATAATCAGACACCTATAGTAATAAAAAATAACCAGACATTGAACATCGAGGCAGGTGATAACATCAACATTGCTCACGTAGAGGCTAACTACGAAAGAGGATTAAGTGCGGATATCCTTGGCTTTGGAAGCCTAAATGATTTTCGAAAGAATTTCTCAATTTATAAGCATACCAGTTTGATTATCAGGAAGGACAACAAGGTATTTGCCCAGATACCTATAAGAGTTGTAAAGAAGAGGAAGTTTGGCCTGAAATCTCTTAAGAAAAAAATAGTTTCCCATTTTGTTATTGAGGTAAATGGGAAGAAAAAATCTATCAAAAACGGTGAAACACTTTATGTCGTTAGAGGAGACCTTCTAACGATAGAGAATGTCCTTCCTGAAAGTTTAGCAAGGCAGCAAGGCATGGTTGTGAATTTCAAAGGCTTTGTCGGAAACTGGAAAAACAATACTGGTGAGGATAGAGGATATTTAATCGATACTGGAAGGGATCTTCTCGATAGGTACTCTCTGTATGGCCAAAGAAGAGTGTATAAGATTGTTGCATCTCAAGGAAATGAAATTTTAGGCAAGATGCTGGTAAAGATATCTGAACCGTCTTTAGAGTCCCTAATCCTAAAACGTAACAATAAGACTTATGCTGAAAAAAAATAGAGAGACTTTTTATGCCTCTCTGAATGATTATCTAACGGTAGAAGCCATAAAGAGCAATATTTGCCAAGAAAACGAAATCATCATAAAGACTAATGATGAACTCCTTAAACCTGACGGCTTCGTAAAAAGTCCAACTGTCCTGTCCTGATGGGATTACGCTTCGTCTTTCGTCATTGCAGCTTATCGGTAAATACGCCTCATTCCTAAAGATTCGCAAGCCTTGCATTTGGAGCTTTTTACTTTGACGTCCCGATATTGAGTTTTTACGAGTTCATCAAGAAGGGCGCATCAAGGAGTTGATTCTGAAAATGGGTTGCAAAAATCAAGTATCATGACTATAATATAATTATTGAAATATTTTATAATTCTTAAAGATATTACTATGGGGTATGTTAATGGAATTTGAAGATAATTTAAAAGAAGAGAAAGAGCAGAAAATTCCTAATCAGAAGGAACTTGAGAGAGAGCTTAGTGACTATCTTTCCAAGAAATACGGTGATCGGATAAAGATAATATCTCCTATCCTCTTTCCTCAGAGTGATCCAAAAAGAACAGATGAAGGTGGAAAGGCTGGCGCCAAGAAGGCTGGCGTTCCTGATTTTGATATGAAACCCGAGGAATTAGATTCCTATTTAGATGGGTATGTAGTTAAGCAAAATCAAGCCAAAGGAGTGCTGGCCACAAAAATCTGCACCCATTTCAACCGGATAAAATCCCTGATTAAACGATCTAAAAAAGAGAACCCCTTTTCTGTGGGGATGATTAAAAACAATATCCTTATGATAGGCCCAACAGGTGTTGGCAAGACATATTTAATAAAATTGATTGCTCAAAAGATAGGTGTTCCGTTTGTTAAGGGTGACGCTACTAAATTCAGTGAAACAGGTTATGTAGGTGGTGATGTAGAGGATTTGGTAAGGGATCTGGTGTATGAAGCTAAAGATGATATGAAGCTGGCCGAGAATGGTATTATTTACATAGACGAGATCGACAAAATTGCTTCCAGCCAAAATATTATCGGCCATGATGTTTCAAGGGCAGGGGTACAAAGGGCCCTCCTAAAACCAATGGAAGAAACTGATGTAGACCTGAAGGTTCCTCACGACCCAATCTCGCAGATACAGGCTATTGAACATTACCGAAGAACCGGTAAAAGAGAAAAGCAGGTTGTAAATACAAAAAATATACTTTTTATTATGAGTGGTGCCTTTGAAGGATTGTCAGATATTATCAAGAAAAGGCTCAAACGTAAAGGTATAGGATTTGAGGCAGATATCCATTCCACTGAAGTGGATTTGGGTATTCTTAAAGAGGTAAGGGCACATGACCTTATCGAGTTTGGATTTGAGTCCGAGTTTATAGGTCGCCTCCCGGTAATTGTTGTTCTTGATGAGCTATTAAAAGATGACCTTGTAGAAATTCTTAAAAACCCAAATAATCCTATTATACTCAGCAAGAAAAGGGATTTTATGGCATATGGTATTAATATTAAGTTTGAAGATAGTGCACTTGAAGAATTATCAGAGATGGCTGCCCAGGAGAAAACAGGCGCAAGGGGTTTAGTTAGTGCTGTTGAGAGAACTCTTATGGCTTTTGAGAAACGTCTTCCTTCTACTGTTGTAAAGAAACTGTTGGTGACTCCAGAGCTTGTTAAAAACCCAGCGCAAGAGCTTAAACGGGTTGAATCAGCTAGGAGCATGAGCAACCATCAGATGAAAGAAAGATTTGAAAGAGCAGTTGTAAATGAAAAACAGAGAGCAAACAGGGCTATAACGGGGAGGGCGAAGGAATTTGAGGCACAATCAAATTTAAAATTATATGAAGAGAGGGTAGATTTGATTGCTGAACATGCACTTAGGTCTATATCTGATATTGATTCTGCTTTTATAGATTTTAAGGAGATGTATAATCTGGTAAAGGACCATAATAAAGACTTGTTTTCCCAGTTAGGAATGAATGTCAGTTTAGCAGATAGTGCTATTGACGAGATAATAAGGATTGCCATTTTTCAAGATAGGGATATTAACGAGATATGCCTTAATTTGGCTAATGAATTGGAGTATGGTCTTAAATTAGTGAGAGATCGGATTGGCTTGGGAGCCTTTACTATTACCAGGGAGGCAGTTGTAGATCCGGAAAAATATATCGATAGCCTGATCAAAAAATATTATAGCCAGGATTCGATGATATCCTGAACCAATTATTACCTACCCACTCGTCCCAATCGGAGAACGTATACCTTTAAACATGAAAGCCTTCCACCAATAAGAAGACCTCAAATTATGACAAAAAGATGAGTCCAAAATTCAATCAGGGCTTCTCAATCGACCTACCATGTTATTCAAAGAGAAAAGCAAGATAAGGGAGAATAAAAATGATAATTAGACCCAGACGTCTTAGACGAACTTCTGCTATCAGAAGAATGGTGAAGGAGACAATTATCAGGATAGATGACCTCATTTTTCCCATATTTGTGAGACATGGCAAAGGGAAAAGAGAACCTATTTCATCTATGGTAGGCCAGTATCAATTATCAGTTGATGAACTGGTCAAGGAGGCAGAAGAGGTGTGGTCTCTGGGGATACCGGCTATAATCCTTTTTGGTTTACCAAGGCTGAAGGATAGCCTGGGAAGTGAGGCCTATGCGAGGGATGGAATTGTTCAGAAGGCTGTGGCTGCGGTTAAGGAGAGAGTGCCGGACCTTGTTGTTGTAACGGATGTATGTCTGTGTCAGTATACGGATCACGGTCACTGCGGGATTATAAAAGATGGTCAAGTAGATAATGATGCTACCCTTGACATACTTTCTCGTGTTGCCATTTCACATGCCGAGGCAGGGGCTGATTTTGTTGCCCCTTCGGATATGATGGATGGGAGGGTAAGGGTGATTAGAGAAAGCCTTGAGAGAGATGGATTCAAGGATACCGGTATAATGTCATATGCCGTGAAATATGCATCCTCCTTTTATGGGCCATTCCGCGAGGCCGCAGATTCAAAGCCCCAGTTTGGCGATAGGAAGAGTTATCAGATGGATCCGGCTAACGCCAGAGAGGCCATTAAGGAGGCGTTATTAGATATTGAAGAGGGGGCGGATATCATTATGGTCAAACCAGCATTGCCTTATTTAGATATAATCCATCAGGTTCGGGCAAGGACCCATCTTCCTTTAGCAGCATATAATGTGAGCGGGGAATATGCCATGGTTAAGGCAGCTGATCAACGGGGTTGGATAGAGGGAGGAGAGGTAATGATGGAGATGCTCCTTTCTATTAAAAGGGCTGGCGCTGACCTGATCCTGACTTATTTTGCCAAAGATGTAGCCAAGATATTGAATACGCATGAAAGCATATAGCCCGAAAAATATGGTGGCCCCTCAAAAAAAAGCTCACTTAAGAATAATAGCCTGGGAAGTTACCAGGTCGTGTAATCTGAACTGTGTTCACTGCAGAGCATCATCGCGATTTGGCCCCTATCCTCAAGAGCTGGATACTGTCCAGGCAAAGAAGCTATTAGACCAAATAAGAGAAGTTGGTCAACCTATTATAATCCTTACAGGTGGAGAACCTCTTCTAAGGAAGGATATTTTTATCCTCGCTGAATATGGAACAAAAAAGGGCCTGAGAATGGTCATGGGTACCAATGGGACCCTGATTACACCTGATATTACAAAGAAGATACAAGATTCTGGAATTAAGCGGGTAAGCATATCTCTCGATGGACCTACAAGGGAGCGCCACGATGCATTTAGACAGGTTGATGGAGCCTTTGATAAAGCAATAAAAGGGATTACATACCTAAAAGAGGGAGGAATCGAATTTCAGATCAACACCACCATAACTAAATACAATTTATTTGAGTTAGAAGAAATTTTTGAACTTGTAGTAAGTCTTGGGGCTATTGCACACCATATATTTTTGCTTGTTCCTACTGGAAGGGCTCAGGATATGGTAAACCAAGAGCTGAATGCCAAGGAATACGAAGATACCCTGCACTGGTTTTATCAACAGCATGATAAGACCACTATTCAACTTAAAGCTACGTGTGCACCTCAATACTATAGAATCATGAGACAGGAGGCACATCGAAAAAGGGAGAAGGTGAATAGAGAAACCTATGGCCTCGATGCAGTAACACGGGGCTGCTTGGCCGGGACTTCCTATTGTTTTATATCTCATGAAGGCATTATCCAGCCCTGTGGCTACCTGGAGGTGAATTCTGGAGATTTAAGGGAATCTGCTTTTTCTGATATATGGATGAATTCACCTGTTTTTACTAACCTTAGAGACTTTTCCAAATATAAGGGAAAATGTGGACGATGTGAATATATTACTGTTTGTGGTGGTTGCAGGGCAAGGGCCTATGCTGCTACCGGGGATTATTTATCTGAAGAGCCATTATGTGCCTATAAGCCAGTAGGCAGTAAGAAGTAAGCACTTTGTATCAAATTTCTACCTCCTGCATACTACCTGCTGCTTACACAAAGCAAAGGTAATCACATGGATGATATTGACAGGAAACTGTTAAACGAAATCCAATCTGATTTCCCTGTCGTCCAAAGGCCATATAAAGATTTAGGGGCTCGGTTCAGCTGTTCTGAGGACAATACTCTTAAGCGTATCAAGAGATTAAAAGAAGAGGGCATTATTCGGCGGATCGGCGGCAACTTTGACTCTCAACGGATTGGTTTTACCACTACACTCTGTGCAGCCAGGGTCCCGGATGATACAATTGAGGAATTTGTGAGAATGGTTAACGAATATTCTGGAGTAACTCATAACTATCTTAGGGATCACCATTATAATATATGGTTCACTTTAGTGGCCCCTAATATGAAAGAGATAGACAGATATATAGAGGAAATAATGAAGCATACTGGAGTAGGAAAAATTCTTAATTTACCAGCGGTGAAAAGATTTAAAATATTAGTCAATTTTAATCTCGTTTGATTTATAATTGACAGGAGGGGCTTTAGTGCGTAGTCTATAAGCTAAAAGCGTTGATCAGGCTTATATCCTTTGGTAGCGAGGATTTCAAGGATAAGTGCTTCTTCTTCATCACTCATTAATCCCTCTTCTTTGAGTAATTCTCCAATGCCATCTTCTCTTAAGGCATCTATAGATAATATTTTTTTATTACTTTTGCCTCTCGTGGAGAATATAGTGTATTTTAAGGTATATGTCGATTTTTTAAGTAACCTAGTATTTCCTATACCCCGTCCCGTTATTACGATATGGTAGCTCAGCAGAAAATAGAGGATTGCTCCGCCAATAATCAAAAAGGTAAATTTTTTCTTTAATGACATGGCCATCAATATATCCTGGAAACTCTCATACGTATGGTGGGCGATGCGGGACTCGAACTCGCGACCTCTGGTTCCGGAGACCAACGCTCTATCCGGCTGAGCTAATCGCCCACGTATTTTTTTATAAAATATTTGAATTAAAAGATCAAGAATGATTTTTTTATTGAAATTTCTTTATTAGGATTTTTTATTGAAATTTCTTTATTAGGATATATATTTGTAACTCAGGTTTAAAGTTCCGGGTTCCCGCCTGCCGGTGGGCAGGCGTGGTTAAATGGTTATTTGCTGAACCATTAACAGTTAAATACGGGTTTTTCATGAGCCGGTTGAGGAGTCTTAGCATGGAGAATGGTTTCCCGATAAAATCGGGATTGAACCCCTGAACTGTGAACATTGAACCTGACAACCTGGGTAGTTACCATATATTTTATAATTAACAATATTTACTTTGATACAAAAGAGAACGTATCAAAACTGTGAACATTGAACCTGACAACCTGGGTAGTTACCATATATTTTATAATTAACAATATTTACTTTGATACAAAAGAGAACGTATCAATAACAAAATAGAAATAAGACTGAAAAATAAAAAAGTTTTTTTATAAAGATTTTTATTGCTTTTTTTGTTTTTTTTAGTTACATCTTAAAAATTATGCTTTTTCATTATGCCAGCGTAGCTCAGAAGGCAGAGCAACTGATTTGTAATCAGTGGGTCGGGGGTTCGATTCCCTTCGCTGGCTTCGATATGGATATTTGAGGAG